>JAFPED010000229.1 GCA_017423565.1 Prevotella sp.
CGAGAAATACTTGGGACGGTTCTTGAACAAGATCCAGTCAACGTCAATACCATCGCCTTCGCAGGTAACTACAAGGTTGGTAACACCTTGAGGAATATACTGCAACGGTGCAGTGAGCGTGAGCCACTGGTTGCTCTGGTCGCGACGGAAGGGGCCGTTCTCACTCAGCACGGTCATATTGAAACGTGCAATGACCTTACCCTTGGGACTCTTCTCCCTGACGGTGAAGACGGTGTTAGCCTTGGCACGTGCACAAACCACGAGGTAAGGGTCTGTGAGTGTAGAACAGTCAATGTCATCGTATCGCAGCCAGCTACCTTTTTGTGGCAGCGAAGCATACCAACCCATGAAAGTATTGAGGGTATCACAGTAAGCTATGGTACAACCATCGCTCGCTGTAGTGTAGCGATCAATATCGATACGTGAGGTGGCACTGTTAATACCTACACCACGCATGGTTGGTCTTACCTCCTGAATGGTACCATCGCTATTGAAGAACACTTTTTCAATGCGTGCCGACCTACGCTTATCATCGCGAGGAGAATAATCATTATGATGATAGAACAAATACCACTGACCATTAATATCCAAGAGACTATGGTGATTGGTCCAACAGTGGTTCTCGTGTTCTGCCATAATAATTCCCTTGAAGTCCCATGGTCCCAACGGACTGCGTGACATGGCATAAGCAATTGTCTCTGTCGGATTCTTACCGTCGGAGGTATCGCCACGCACCCAAGGGAACGTCAAATAGTACCATTCACCACGCTTGAAGGCAAAGGGGCCCTCCTTGAAACCCTCGGGTAATCCCTCCATAGCCTGCCCACCAACAAGGAACTTTGGAGCGTTAGCATCAGCAGGAGCTCCTGCAGGAGCAGGGAAAGACACTTCCTGTAACTCACCGTCGAGTTCAAGCATGTTATCCTTCAGTTTCGCACCACGTATGCCCATGCCTGACCAATAGATATAGGCAGCACCATCATCGTCGATGAGCACACAAGGATCAATGCCCGACACTCCCTGAATAGGCTGTGACTGAAGGGTGAAAGGACCTTCTGGCTTGTCGGCTGTTGCCACACCGATGGCAAAGCCACGACCACTTTTAGGTGCATTGGGGAAATAGAAGTAATATTTCCCATTCTTGCAGACACAGTCAGGAGCCCACATGGAATATGCCGTAGGGTTACCCCAAGGAACGTCTGCTTGAGAGAAAATCATGCCATGGTCTGTCCACTCCGTGAGATTGTCGGAGGAGAAGACATGATAGTCGGCCATGCAGAACCAGTCTTGGCGTTGTCCTTCTGGTGGGAAAATGTCGTGCGACGGATAGAGATATACCCTACCGTTGAAGACACGAGCCGTAGGGTCAGCCGTGAACTGGTCGCGGATGATGGGGTTCTGCGCCTGACTAACCGTAGAAAGACAACAAAGACAAATGATGCCTGTTAATAACCGTTTCATGGGCTTGGAATTTTACTTGAACAACAATGGTGCCATTTCACGCAAGCTTCGGCGCCAGGTCAGGAACTCGTGGGCTGTGCCCTCAGAGATGAACGAGTGGGCATTGAAACCGGCAGCCTTCAGACGCTCTGTGGACTGCAGAATAGCATCAGGACGCTCTTTACTGCCACAGCTCTGGAAGATGAGTCGTACCTGAGACTTGTCCTGAATGTCCTGTGGCTCGTACTGACCACCACTGAGCAAGCCATAATAACCGAACACCTCGGGACGTCGCAAGGTGATAAGCTTAGTCTCAAAACCACCCATGGAGAGACCTGCCATAGCACGACTCCACTTGTCAGCCTTTGTCTGGAAATTAGCATCAATATAAGGTACAAGTTCATCTACAAGCACTTTCTCGAATTCCTCGGCAGTAAATTGCTGCAAACCACCAAAGCGCACCTCGTTAGTCATGCCATAAGTCATAACGACGATGAAAGGTTTGATTTTTCCTTCAGCAATGAGGTTATCCATAATCAGTCCGGCATGTCCCTGGTTACTCCATGTCGTTTCATTCTCACCCCATCCATGCTGGAGATAGAGCACTGGATACTTGGTCTTCTTGTTCTTGCCATACATCGGAGGCGTATAAACCATAGCAACACGATTGGTTTGAGTGCTGGGTGACCAGAAGAGCACCTGCTGGATGTTTCCATGAGGCACGTTCTTCATGGCAAAGAAGTCGGCATCGTGGGCAGGAATCTCTATACCACTCTCCCAACGGCATGAGCCGAAGAAATTATGCGTTCCTGGGTCGTTGACAACACCACCGTCAATGGTCAAGTGGTAGTAATGGAATCCTTCGTCCATAGGACCTTCTGTCGTTCCTGTCCATACACCATCGGCATCCTTACGCAGTACAGTACCACCACGTCCGCCCAAGCCAAGGCTGACGATGACTGACTTAGCATCAGGAGCAACAACACGGAAACGGGCATAGCCCTGTGAGTTGACCATAGGATATTGCTGACCAGGCTGGTTGAGCTCATTGGGACGGAAGTCCTCTTTTACCACGGCATTATCCAGTTCTGGTTTGAAATCGCGAATAACGAAATAAGAGCGCTTGGGTTTATAGTTCTCATCGAAGGGCAGTGGATGGTTGTTCACGCCAAGCCAAGAGTCTTTGTCGCCAAGGTTCCAGAAGGTGACACAGTCAATAACATCCTTATGCTTACGGAAGATGCGGAAGATACGATTGTACTGGTCTTCCTGCAGCGTAGAGATATAAGGTGCCTGTGGTTTTGCTTCACCACGTGAGAAGCGCAGCTGTCCACCCTGTTCGGTGTTAGTACGGAGATCGAGTTCAGTAACATGGATATGTTTTACCAATTCAGAGTACTTGGTGATGGCAGCGTCGATGTCTTCTTCTGACGGTCCATAGATATTATAGTGACCCTGCATGCCTATGCCGTGAATGGGGACACCGGCATCCTGCATCTTCTTTACCATATTATATATACGGTCACGCTTGTCTGGCTGACATTCGTTATAGTCGTTGTAGAACAACAGCGCCTCAGGGTCAGCCTCATGGGCATACTCAAAGGCCTTAGCGATAAACTCGTCGCCACAAAGCTTGAAATGCTGACTCTCACGATAAGGATTAGCAGGATGACCTGGCCATCCAAATGCCTGATCGGCAATGGCCTCATTTACCACGTCCCAGCAATATACCACGTCCTTATAACGGTTGACAACGGTATGAATATGCTCGCGTAAGCGTTTGTAGAACACTTCCTTGGTAACGGGCTTTCCTTTCTTGTCGTAAAACATCCAGTCAGCGAACTGTGAATGCCAGCAGAGGCAATGACCACGCATCTTAATGCCATTCTGACGGCAATAGTTAGCAATGCTGTCAGCAGCACCCCAGTTCCATACACCTTCGGCAGGATGAACACTGACAGGTTTCATATCGTTCTCGGCTGTCACGCTGTTGAACTCCTGTCGTACAAGATCCATTTGCTGTGGAATAGAGATATTAAACTTATTAACTGCCACTCCAATCTTGAAGTAGCCATTGTAGGCATCTTTGAGTCCCTGTGCCTGAAGGTTAGCTGCGCCCAGCAACATAATGATGGTGAGGGCTAATAGATTGACTTTCTTCATATGATAAGAAATAATTTAGTGTTGTTAGTTGTTGGCTGCAAAGTTACAATAATAATTCGGATATGTTTTTTCTACATGTTTCAAATACTTTCCTTTTTCGATCATCATGGCAATACCTGATAACAGAACTCATCAATATCAACATATCCGCCTTTCTTCTTCGTGGCATAACAGAACAGTCCGAACTTAGTACCCATGAAAAAACGACGCCAGTCGAAACGCATCGAATAGTCGGCAGTACCCAGACGAGTCCACTGGTTACCATCAAGGCTATAGTAGAAATTGGCTGCATCACGACCACCATGGTCTCCCAGGCGGAAGTCTGCATCGACGCGAAGCCATATCTTGGTACCTGTCAATGCTATCCTCTCCACGACTTTCTCCTCCGTATTTGTCACCTGTTTATCCCTATCAGACAACTGAACACTTAGCTCGCACATCTCAAGAGTGAGACGTTTTCCCTGCTTTCTCACCATGAGGGCGCCAGTGTCACTATTGAATGCTGCCAGACCTGCACAGTCGCCATCCTTCATATGACAGAGATCCATCACCACATATCCACTGCACTGAGGTCCCTCCATGCGCTGAGTCAGAGTGTTGGGTGCCAGAAAGAGCGTATTGACCACACGACAGGTTCTTAGTCGAAGGAATCCAGGCCGCTCCGTTAATGACCAGGCCGTATTAACAGGATTGTGGTTCCATTGCCAGTGCAGCCCAAGACGTGAGTCGCTGAAGTCATCACTTTTGACAATGCCAGACTGTGGCATGTCACTTCTGAGTGCCCGCATGCGAGGTGGGACTTTACCTTCCTCGTCTCCCAACATGGGCCATCCGTCAATCCAACGGCAAGGCTCAAGAGTCAGCACACGACCCACACCACCACGATCCTGGAAGATGATGCCATACCAGTCGCCGTCGGGGGTATCAACAATAGTTCCTTGACCTATATAGGGGAACCCACCAAAATCAGCTTCCAGTATCGTTCGTTTCTCATAAGGACCATGGATATTATCAGCCCTGTAGCATACCTCACGACGATGACGTCCTGGGGCATAGACATGAGAAATCATCAACAGGTAATACTTACCGTTATGCTTTATCATGCGACTTCCCTCCAATAGACCTGTCTCGTCAGCTTCACGCTCAAAGATGCGCTGGTGAGAGCCCTCAATGACATCGGACAGATCGGCTTTCAATTCCATGAGTTCGCCCGTACCATAAACGACATATACACGATTGTCGTCGTCGAAGAATAGCGAGCAGTCATGGAAATGACGCATACGCGACAGGAGTGTCCACGGTCCGGCAGCATGCTCAGCAGTAAAGATATAGGTATCACCGGTA
The DNA here is from genome assembly GCA_017423565.1 of Prevotella sp. Classification (GTDB taxonomy): domain Bacteria; phylum Bacteroidota; class Bacteroidia; order Bacteroidales; family Bacteroidaceae; genus Prevotella. The sequence continues at coordinate 4,948 of JAFPED010000229.1, forward strand.
CTTCCCTGCTCATTGGGTGCCAGCAAGGCATAGAACCGTCCATTATGATACTTCAGCGAGGTGGCCCACTGTCCCCTTCCGTAAGCCGTACCTTCTAACAGGTCATATTTTGGAGAGTCGGTCAATCGGTCAAAGATGTAACCTATGGTTTCCCAGTTCTTCAGATCCTTAGATTGCATGACTGGTGCTCCAGGCATCAGATGCATTGTAGTGGAAACCAAATAGAACGTGTCACCTACACGAATGACATCAGGATCTGGCACATCGGCCCATAACATGGGGTTGTCAATGTAGCCGTCGTCAAGATGGTCTGCCTGTGAGGCCGTAGTAGTGATGACTATGAGGAACAGTAGAAGGTATCGTTTCATAAGTGACTAATTGATAAGGAATATCTTTTCTTTCCCTTTGTAGATACAACGTACAGTGGCACGACCATCGGTAATAGGACTAACGGTAATGACAACACTTGGATCGCTGGATGTGACTTTCAATACAGAGTTATTATTCAGCGGACCATATACCTGATAATGAGTCAGGTCAGTGTAACCATTGTCGTTGGTGGAACGTATAGGAGTAGAAGGTATGGCAAGCACCTTACCATCAGCGGCAATGGTAATGGTAGGTACAACGGGGGCATCACATGTGGTACCTGTCTTGGAGAATCCTATGCCATGTAAATCAAACAAACCCTCAGGACGCTGTGGCTGGGGAGGCCACTGGCGACGTTGTTCACGAGGCTGTTCCACGTCAGCTCCCTCAGCAACGAGATAGATGGCATGCTTACCTGTCAGGCCTTCCACTTCAGGAACAGGAACCTGCCAAGTGGAAGCTGTGCGTGGGGCATCTGCCGGCACGCTGAGAACACCTATCTCACGGCCGTTCCATACGTCATTTGCATAGGGACCGTCCAGCATGACGTGAATACGGAAGGCACCATGACCGCCTGGCGTCAGTCGAATGATCAGCGTAGCGCCGTCACCTTTCTGAGTGCCAGCAAAAGCTTTGATGCCCTTAGTATCTGCTGTCAGTCCACCAAACCCGAAATATTTAAAGCCCACAATACCCTTATTGCCAACACCTGCCACATCCATGTGGTTACTCCACACGTCATGGTTGTCCTGCATCCAGTTATTTGCTTCAGAATTTCCTGCCATGTAACATGCCAGTCCAGCAGAATAATAATGATAAGGAGGCAGGCCGAAAATCTGGAATCCCTCGCTGGTGACTTCTGCACCAGTATAGGTCATGCCATCAGAGGCTTGGGCTTTCCACTCGTTGTCCTTGGCATAGGGGTCGTAAGCGGTGATACGTACTTGTCCACCATCGGCCACCTTCTTCTTATCCCACGTTATCTTGACAGGAGCAACCATTGCCTGACGGGCATAGCCGAAGCCACGTGGGGGACGATGATAGAACACATACCACTGGCCATTGATTTGCTGTAGTGAGCCATGGGTATTGTGAGCAGCATTCGTGGTGGTCAGATGAGTGCCGTCTTCGTTAGGTACTACACCACGAGAATCTACCAACACACCTCCTGAGCGCCAGGGACCTAATGGCGAATCGCCATAGGCATAACGCAGAGCAGAGTTGGTAGAACCCAGCCCATAGTCAGGACCACTGTATCCAGAGAATACCATAACATATTTATTTCCCACCTGGCGTATGGACGATGCTTCGAAGAAATTGAAGTCACCAGGGTTCTGCCCCTTGTAAAGCGCAGGATACTCCGTACCTGCAGGGTCGCGTACCTCACCGTAACGTGCACTGGCAGGAATGAAATAGTCATGAAGCTCAGTGCCAGGGCGCATGGAATACATAGTGTTCTGGTCAAGTTCACAAGCCGTGCTATGCTGGAAACCATAGAACACATAGGCACGAAAGCCTTTATCATAGTCAGGATCACGCTTGTTGGTGATATTCTCAATGAATACTGACGGGTCGAGATCAATCAGTGAGCCAGGCACACATTCACTTCCGTCGGCCGTCAGATTGACAGGTGTGAAGGGACCATCAGGACGGTCACCCTTGCAAACCATCGGAACACGGCGCCATCCACGGCTGTGAGGATAAAGCCAGTAAGTCTTCTTTCCTGTCTGACGATCCTTTACCTCCACGAGATCAGGAGCAAACATAGTGTCCCAGTGACCATTGACATACCAAGAGAAGATGGGGCCCTCGTCGCGCCACTGGCTGAGATCTTCTACGGGTGCCGACCACATACGTATGTCGTTGCCACAATACTGATTGTAATGGGTATCGTGCGAACCTATTATATAGGCACGCAGCTTACCAGGATTGTCTGGATCCTCAAACACTCGTGGCTCTCCGTCTGGCACATGTTCCCACAGTGGCAAGTACGGATTTTGCGCTATGCTCAACGAGAAATGACAAATGACACATGATAAAACGAATAGTACTTTCTTCATATTATAATATTGTATTTATTTAAAATTCCACCAATCCAGTCGAACGTCACCTGCCGTCTGGCTGAAGCATATATAAAGGTCGTGCACTCCCTGAGCATGACGTATCTTTGTGGTAAACTGACGATACTGCTCCAACGAACCTGTAGAACTTATTTGAACCGTACCTATGACAGGACCATCCTTAGAGTCGAGTCGCAGGGTAAGGCTACAGCGTGCTCCTTTGGCTGCAGAAGCAGTGATATTGAATTTCTTGGCACCATCAGCGAAATTGACACCACGCAAACGAATGTATTCGTCATCGTTGATGTCGAAAATATACATGTTGCGCTTACCTGTAGATTCAGGCATATCGGCAACGACGCCAGTATTCTCAATACCCATCTTAGCACTTTTCAGACCATAACCCCAAGCCATCGTTTCAGCCTCAACACGTTGGTAAGGATTTAACCATTGAAGCTGTTTGACTGGCTCTTGATCGAGCCAATAAGGAATTTCCTGTATGGTACCGTCTGTGTTATAGGTTATCTCGGCAACGGAAACCGAACGACGTTCATGGTGAACGAACGTGTCCAGATGCATCAGGTCATAGTTCTGACCGAAGATATAAGAGTGACCTTTGTAATCCACGATACCTGGATGATTGCCACGGTCGCGCTGTGTGGGCTGCATGATGTATCCCATGGGAGTCCACGGACCCGTCGGTGCATCACTCATGGCATAGCCTAAAGCCTCAGGACAACAGGTAGTGGCGTAGCCCAGATAGTAGTGATTGTCACGTTTATATATCCATGGACCTTCCTGATAGTGCTCAATATGTGGCAGCTTCACCACTTCACTCTTCAGCGATACCATGTCGTCGTTTAACTTTGCATAGAACGTATATGGGTTTCCCCAGTACATATAGGCCTGGCCGTCATCGTCAATAAAAACGGAAGGGTCAATATCATACCAGTTTGACTGGTCCCATACCAACGGTTTGCCTAAGGGGTCCTTGTAGGGTCCATAGGGGCTGTCAGCTTTCAGCACACCAATGCCGTGGCCATGCAGAGGAGCATACAGATAGTAATGTCCGTCACGTTCCACCGTTTGTATGGCCCAGGCACCATTCTCACGACTACGCCAGGGAAAGTCTTTTAACGAAGCTACTGCTCCATGCTCGGTCCAATTGACCATATCGGTGGTTGACCATAGAAGCCAGTCATACATAAAGAATCCTGCTGACGAGCGTTCGTTAGGGTCGGTAATGTCCTCAGGAGAGGCATCGTGCGAGGTAAAGAGGAACAAGGTGTCTCCTACGACAAGCGGAGAAGGGTCGGCAGTATATTTGGTTTGGAATAAAGGCATGTTCACCTGTTCCAGACCTTTCATTTCCCACCAATCGAAATTAAACAACTGTGGACCTTTGCGTCCCTTGAAGACAAGAAAGAGATCTTTGTTGAGAGTGGAAGATGGAGTATGGAGTATGGAGAGTGGATAGTCCAGGTCGATGGTTATGGTTTGCCAATTCTCCCAACCTCCAGTAGCAGGGACATGCAGTGTACCAAGCAATGCACCTGCAATGCTGTCAATGCGTACCTCGATGTCGCCGCCACGAAGACCACTGGCCACACGGGCAGTGAACGTGCGTGGTAAGGCACGACCAAAAGCTACATTCTGCAATTTGATGTAGTCACCATTATGGATATCGGTTACATAGACGCCCACTTGATCATTCTGTTCTGTTTTAATGCCTTTTGAAAAAGCCATTGTCTCTGCCTCCACACGACGGTAAGGGCTGAAGTCTGCTACAGGACTGACTCCTTCGTCAGTAGGACGAATGATAGGGAAACTACCATCAGCATTATATTTGAACTCCTCGACAGCAACACTACGTCCAAATCCGCCACCATTGGGCAGTTTGCCTGTGTGGTAGAAGAAATAACTATGCCCCTTGTAGTCTGCCACTCCGCAATGGTTGGTAAACGATTCAGTATTACCAAGAGGCATAATTTCACCGGCATAATGCCAAGGTCCAACAGGTGACGGCGCTGTACTGTAACTGATATGTTCAGGAACACCTCCTGCTGCATATAGTAACTGATAAGTACCATTACGCTTGGTAAGCCACGGGCCTTCAACATAACTGTCACGATAATCCTTGCCCTGCTCGCGTTTGCTCATCACAGGCGAGCCAAAGGCTTCTTCTGTCATGTCGAGTAACTGCACCTCACCATCGAAGGACACCATATCAGCATTTAGCTTTCCATAATACACCTGGGGGTTACCCCACATAATCCAAGCCTGCCCGTCGTCATCGATGAACACCGTCGGGTCTATGTGGTCCCAACTACCATTCTCATAAAGAGGCTTGCCGATGGCATCACGAAACGGACCGACAGGTGTATCGCCTACGGCTACTCCAATGGCCATGCCACCAGACAACTTCGAGTGGGCACAGATATACCAATAGAACTTCCCATTACGTTCCACACATTGTGAGGCCCATGCACGGTCGTCAGCCCATGAGAACGATTCCAAAGCCAGAGGTGAACCATGGTCAGTCCAGTTAACCATGTCCTGCGAAGAGTAGATGCGCCACTCCTGCATCCAGAAGAAGTCTGCACCGTCTTCGTCATGACCTGTATATACATACATCGTACCATCATGTACCATGGGTGCTGGGTCGGTGGTAAACCATGTCTGCACAAAAGGATTTTGCGCTACACTCAATGTGAAATGACAACAAATAAAAGACAAGCCTAAAAATAACTTTTTCATATCTTTTGGTAGTTTTAGATTTGGGGACAAAGGTACATAAAAATAGATACATCTACGTTGGTAGATGTATCATATTCTATTGAAAATGTAACAAGATTCCTTGTTAGTTTACAAACTGTGCACCAGGCAGCAATGTATAACCAGCTTGGGGGGAATGGTACTGATTTCCTAACTGCTGCTCTGCACGCAGCTCAAAAGGCAGTTTACCCTGACCAATAGGTTTGATAACCACCTTCGTGCCAACACGAGCGTAATTACTCTTTAGGTGAATGATGTCAGCATCACGCAGACGGATACATCCCTCACTGTCCTGACCGGGTATGCTCGACTCGTTGTTTGTACTGCCATGAATGCCAATGCCCGTATGAGGTGGTGTGACCAAGCGCATGAACCAGTTGCCATAGGCCTTGACACTGCCACGACCGTCATGGAAGTCATGTTTCCATCCTGAGGCATCTTGTATCTGACTGATGGTAAACGGCTTCTTCATTGTCGATTCTGGTGTACGCATGTCACCACGTTTTTTCTTGTTGTCAGCATACTTGGCATAGCACACTGGGTAATGGGCCACCAGAAGGGTGTCGCGTCCAACTTTCTCATAGACATAGAGTCGGAACTCCTGTTTTGAGATAACGATAAAGCAGTTTTGTGCATTGACACCTTCTGCCTTATACACAGCACGCTCATCAGTAGTATTGCTGACATGATAGACCTTCTGCCCCACCCGCACGTCACGCATCTTCTGTGCTACGCTCGAAGCGAGAAGACAAAAGAGCAGGGATAAACTTATTGCTAAACGTTTCATTGGTTCAATTCTTGATATATGAGAATTTTTTCGATATATATACTGCCTTGCCTTTATAGCTGGCCTTATAGAAATCGCCTGCCTCGCCAAGATGTGCCAGTCGAGTACCCTTTGGCAGATAGACTGGTGCACCCTTGCTGTTGGTCAGATACGAATAGTTCGTGCCAGGACCCAGACGCAAGCGTACGTTCGTGCCATTAATCACTACATAGGATGCGGTACTTACGGTGTTGGGAGTATTGGCAATACTCTCTTCAGCAATATGTGAGAACTGCTTGGAGATATACACTTCGTTGCCAGCATACTTTACCTTGAAGAAGTCACCACTCTGACCCAGATAAGGCAGACGTGTTCCCTTGGGAGCATGAATGGGTTGCCCGGCATTGTTGTGCAACCATCCACTTTCCAGACTCGGAGCAAAACGCAGGCGTACGTTTGCACCATCCACAATAACATAACGCTGTTGCTGAGGCAATGGCTCAGCATACGCACTATTGGCAACCATCAGCATCGCCAATACAGCAATCATAGAAAATAAAACCTTTTTCATATTTACTATTGTATTAAAATTGATAAATATACTAACATTATTCATAAGGCAAAATAACAACTGGCATACCCACCTGGGCATAACGATCGTGAAGCACCAACAGGTCGTTGTCGCGCAGACGGATGCAACCCTCGCTGTCACGACCTGGCACACTGGCTTCATTGTTCGTACTGTCATGGATGCCCACACCAGTAAACCCTGGAGTTTCCAAGCGCATGAACCATGCACCATAAGCTTTCAAGCTACCACGCCCGTCACCAAAGTCATGCTCCCAGCTGCTGGCATCCTGTATCTGCGAGATATGGAAGGGCTGATCCATCGTTGACTCCGGAGTACACATATCACCGCTGCGTGTCTTCGCCTCTTTGTTCTTTGCATAGCAAATGGGGAAATGGGCAACAAGTGAGGTATCCTTACCTGATTTCTCGTACACATACAAACGGTATTCCCTCTTTGAAATGACGATAAAGCAACTGTCGCGTGACACACTGTCCTTATACACTTTCATGGTGTCTGGCCTGTCTGCCACGTTGTAGGTCTTTGCACCTACCGTTACTTGTTTCATTGGAATCTCCTTCAGTCCCAAGGCAACAGAATCAACAGCCGTCTCTTCGACTGGTTCTTCTGGCTTGCTCGTGCTGCCACATCCTATCATCAAGCATGCGACCAGCACCATTGTCATTAGTTTCTTCATATCTTCTTATTAGTAAGTTTGTTCTTAAACATCGGAGTATTGTACGAGTCGAGTAGCTCACGATAGAACACCTTTGGATTGCGCTGAGGCAACATAAAGGGTTTAGTGGCTTTACCGTTATCGTCAATCATCGAGAAATAGATTCGTGAATACAATCCGTCATCACGGCGGCTGGTAAACA
>JAFPED010000230.1 GCA_017423565.1 Prevotella sp.
GTCGTGAAAGGAACGTCGAATGGTGTCGCCACCGACTTCGATGGTAACTTCTCACTGAACGCCAACCCGGGCCAGACCCTGGTTATCTCTTACATTGGTTACTTGACCAAGGAAATTAAAATCACCGCCGCCCAAAGCAAGTACAACGTCACCCTTGAGGAGGACAAGAAAATATTAGACGAGGTTGTGGTGGTCGGTTATGGTACGATGAAGAAGAGCGATATCTCTGGTGCTTCTGCAACCGTTGGTGAGAGTGCCATTAAAGGATCTCTCATCACTTCATTAGACCAAGCCTTGCAAGGCCACGCTGCCGGTGTCAGTGCAGTATCCACCTCTGGTGCTCCGGGTTCTGGCTCATCAATCCGCGTTCGTGGTACAGCCACCATCAATGCCAATGCAGAGCCGTTGTACGTTATTGATGGTGTGATTGTTCAGAGCCAAGGTCTGACTGGCTATGATTACGGACTTGGTGATGCCCTTGGTAACGGTTCGGTATCAACCATCTCCCCGTTATCTACCATTGACCCACAGGATATTGTCAGCATGGAGATCCTGAAGGATGCCTCTGCCACTGCCATCTACGGTGCTCAGGGCGCAAACGGCGTCGTGCTGATTACAACCAAGCATGGTAAAGCCGGCGAAGCCAAGTTCTCCTATAGTGGAACGATTGCCCTAAATCGCCAGACAAAACGACTCGACATCCTTGATTTACGTGAATATGCAGACTATTATAATGCCTATGTGGAAATCGGCGAAGCCACTGCCAACCCGATATTCCTCGACAAGAGTTTACTTGGCAAAGGTACGAACTGGCAGGATGCTGTATTCCAGACAGCCTTGATGCATCAGCATCAGGTGAGTGCACAAGGCGGTACTGACAAGGTTCGTTATTACGTCAGTGGTTCTTATATGAAGCAGGAGGGAACCATTATCGGATCTGAATTCAATCGTCTGTCGGCCCGCGCAAATGTTGACGCCGATCTGAAGTCCTGGCTGAAGATGGGTCTTAATGTGGCTTTCTCTGATTCTAATGATGACCTGAAACTGGCAGATGGTGAAGAAGGTATCATCAACTACTCTCTGACCACTACGCCAAACCTGCCTATCTACGATATGGACGGCAACTACGCCTCCAGTTCTTATGAAGGTTCTTCAAGCCCGAACCCCATTGCATTAGCATTATTGAATGAGAACAAGCTAAACCGTCAGAAATTAAATGGTAACATTTTCTTCGATGTCAAATTCTATAAAGATCTGACGTGGCACACAGAATTAGGTTTCGACCTTGGTTGGAGCAAGGCAGACCGCTATCGTCCTATTATCAGTTTGGCAACCTATCATCAGAACAACAACACAGCCTCAACCCAGAAGAACTCCAATAAGTTCTGGCAGATTAAAAACTATGTAACATGGACTCACAACTTTGCCGGCAAGCATAACGTGACGGGAATGGTGGGACAAGAAGCCTGGGAGTCGTCATGGGACTATTTAAGTGCCTCCAATACCGGACTCCCCAACGATAAGGTCCATAACGTCAAATTAGGCACGGGAAACCCCACTGTCGACTCTGGATTCGGAGAGGCTTCCATGGCTTCATTCTTCACACGATGGACTTATAGCTACAACGACCGATACAATGCTACCTATACCTACCGCTACGATGGTAGTTCAAACTTCGGTCCGAACAAACGTTGGGCAGGATTCCATTCCTTTGCAGCCAGTTGGCGTTTCAATAACGAATCCTTCATGAAAGACATGACCTGGCTCAGCAATGGTAAGCTGCGACTCGGATGGGGACAAACTGGTAACTCCAGTATCGGTGCTTATAAATGGGGTGTGGCCTTGAAGACACAGACCTCGGCGCTTGGTTCCGGTAACAGACCAGCAAACATTGCCAACACAGCCATTCAATGGGAAAGCCAGGAACAATTCAATGTAGGACTTGACCTTGGTGTCTTTAATAACCGCGTCAATCTGACCATCGACTGGTATCGCAAGGAGTCGAAAGACATGCTGATGGGGCTTCAGCTCCCGGCATATATGGGTACCAGCGGCAATGGCTCTTCCGCCCTCGAAGCCCCTTCAGGCAACTATGGTACCATCCGCAACACAGGTCTTGAAATAACGCTGAACACTCATCCTATCGTTGGTAAGTTTGAGTGGGACTCCGAGTTCCAGATCTCATTTAACAAGAACAAACTGGTTGCTCTGAATGATGGAACCGGCAATGCGACCTTGAAAGGCTGGGGCCAATGGGGTGATCAAGAGCCACAAGTATCGCAGACAGAAGTAGGTGGTTCATTGTTCAGTTTCTATGGTTACGTTTGTGATGGTTACTACACTTCCAAAGAGGATATTGAGAATTCCCCCACACCTGTTCATCCTGGCGTAGACGGTGTCTATGCAAAGAACAGCACCGTATGGGTAGGCGATATCAAGTACAAGGATCTTAGCGGTCCTGACGGCGTGCCCGATGGAAAGATTGATGCATACGACCGTACAGATATCGGTTCTCCATTGCCTAAATTCACTTTCGGCTGGACTAACACCTTCCGTTGGAACAACTTCGACCTGAATATCTTCATTAACGGTTCTTATGGTAACAAGGTCGGTAATTACAACAAGTACAAGCTTACCCACATGAACAACACCTGGATAAACCAACTCGATGATGTACTTGATGCCACCCGTCTGGTGCCAATCGATCCTAACAAGGACTACTCTGCAGGTGTAGACCGTGGTGACGGCCAGTTGATTTGGAATTGGTACGATGATATTAATAATGTACGTATAGCCAATCCCGGCGCTTCTCTACCCCGCATGTCAATGGGCGACCCCAATGACAACGACCGCTGGAGCGACCGTTATATCGAAGATGCAAGTTATATCCGTCTTAAGAACATTTCCTTGGGTTATACATTCCCCAAAAAGATGGTTCGCAAACTCTCGTTGGAGACACTCCGTGTAAATGTCAACATCCAGAACCTGGTAACTATTACAGGATATGACGGATACGATCCTGAGGTTGGTACCAGCACCCAGTCCAGCTTCGTTGCCGGACTCGACAATGGTCGTTATCCCTCCCCGACTACCTATTCATTTGGTATTAACGTAACATTCTAAACACTGTAGCATTATGAAATACATGAATATAAAGACCGTTGCACTTGTTGCGATCATTGGCTTTGGTCTCACTTCCTGTGAAGACTTCCTAAATAAGCCAACAATCGACAACTATAATGCCGACAATTATTATGGCTCTGATACAGAATGTCTTTCTGGAACATCCTACTTGTACAGTTCTCCATGGAGTGACTTCACACGAAACTTTATCAATGTTGGTGAGGTCTTATCCGGAAACTACTATCCTGGTACAAGCCCATACTTGGACTTCTCACTGAATGGTTCTGACTCCGAACTTGGTGCCATGTCGAACTCTTTGTGGTCGGTTGTAGCTCACTGTAACACCGTTTACAACTATATCAAGCAGGGGGGTGCTTCAGAAGCCGGCAAAAACCAGACAATGGGCGAATGCCTGGTATGGAAGGCTCTGGCATACTTCTTCCTTGAACGGACTTTTGGTGATATTCCCATCATCCACGACAACACCGCAGAACTTGAGTCTGGCAGCTATAACACGGCCGCAAAAGTGAAGAAGGCTGATGTCATGGAGTATATCATCATGACATTAGAAAAGGCAATTGAAATCCTACCTGAGACCCCCATGCAGGCAGGCCGCATTGACAAGGCTGCCGCAGAAGGCCTCTTGGCCAAGGTTTACCTGACCAAGGCTGGTATCAGCGGTTCTATTAACACTGACGACCTCAACAAAGCCGTCGAATATGCCCGTTTGTGTCTTGGACACGGTAATCACTCGCTGATGGCGAATTATGCAGATGTGTTCCGCCTGGCCAACAACATCAATCCTGAGTGTCTGATTTCCTGGCGTTGGAATGCCAACAACAACCAATGGACAGACCAAAGCTTTATGCAGAACGACTATGCGCCCAAGGGCATGGGTGATGATGACTGTTGGGGACAATGGAAAGGTATAAGTACAGACTTACAAGAAGCTTTTGGCATCAAGGTTCTGGAACAGACACCTGATGTATGGCTTAACCATCGCGATGCCCGTCTGAAGGCAACCATGATGCTTCCTGGTTATAAGTATGATTACTTCTGGACAGACAAGGGTGGTTTCGACTTCATACGTTTTGTTTATGATCAGGAATACAACCCCTCTGTAGAAATAGGAAATGACAAGCCACAACTCGTTTGTCCAACAGGTGCTTATCCTGTTAAGCACATCTACGGTAACAATGCTGACCATACAGCAGGTATTGGTTATCCTGCGGCCCGTATGGCCAACAGCCTTGCAACGCCGCTGTTGCGTGTCGCTGACGTCATGCTGATTCTTGCTGAGGCGAAAGTCATCCTCAGCAATCCAAGCAATCCTCAGACCGCCTCTACTACCGATTCAGAGGCACTCAATGCCATCAATGCCGTTCGTCAAAGAGCCGGTCTGACCGCATTGACCAGCGTATCCTTTGACAATGTTTGGAAAGAGCGTCGTTTGGAACTAGCCTTCGAGGGTGACAGATGGTACGACTTCGTACGTGTAAGCTATTACAATCCACAGTTCTGCATCAATGAACTGAAGGCTCAAAAACGTGATGTTATCGGGAACGGTACACTCAATGAAATCTATGAGAATTATTACAAGACTGGCAATTGGGTTGTTCCTTCAACCGCCAAGTATCCGGATAATACGACTGCACCTCTCGTAGAGCAGCTCATGCGCGACGATCCCGACTCCGGCAAGAAGTATTTTGCCATTCCGATGACGGAACGTGATGTGGTATTCAACCCCAACCTCGCAGCAAGTGCAGAAGCTCAGCATGTTGATGTTCGTGCTACTTACAATTACTAATAATAAAAGGTTTAAGATATGAATAGGATTAAACAATATAGTAAAGGATTGTTGCTGGCAGTCGCTGCCATCAGCACCATGGCGTTGACCTCTTGTAAGGACGAACCCGACAAGTTTGAGCCAACAGATGGAAAGCCCACTGTCAAGTATATTCGCTGTATGTCGTCTGAAATACATAATTGGGATGACGAACCAGACACGCAATATACTGATGGTCAATTGGTAACCAGCGCAAGCCCTGGTAGCACATTGGCTATCATCGGCGACAATTTGCGTAGTGTTTATGAAATATGGTTCAATGACCTTAGAGCATCGCTCAATCAAAGTACATTGACAGATAATACACTCTTTGTAACAATACCTGGTAAGGTGCCTGGAGAGGTGACTGACAAGATTTACTTCGTAACAACAAGTAAAGACACGGTCGCTTATGATTTCAAAGTAATTATTTCAGCACCTATTGTCAACTCCATAGCAAATGAGTATGCCGCAGCAGGTTCCAGACAAACACTGAAAGGCAATTATTTCATTGATGATCCTGGTACACCACTGAGTATTTCCTTCCCAGCAGCTGACGGATCATTAATTCCCGCAAAAGTGATTGATATTGCCAAAGATTTTACGTCTGTTGACATTATTATTCCAGATGGTGCCGTTTCTGGTCCTATCGTGGCCACCTCTGTCTATGGCACCTCGAAAAGTTCATTCTGGTATAAGGATAATCGCGGTCTGCTGTTCGACTTCGACACGCCTAACGGCATTTCGGATGTGGTGCTTGACATGCATGCATGGAACGGTCATACATTGACAGTGGATGACGGGACGGGTATTTCCGGTAATTACTGGCAGTTTGGTAGCGGAACCTCAAATTGTCCCGGTACTGCAGACAATGGATGGCCTGACGAGAGTTGGCACTCGTTTGCCTACTGGCCTGGCAACTGGGAAGATCCTGAGACTTTCAAGGTTTATCCGCGTCTCTACGACCTGGTAGACATGTCAGACTGGTCGAATATGACTATGAAGTTCGAGATGTTTATCCCTTCCACCAATCCTTGGACGGGTGGTGCCATGCAGATTGTATTTGCCGGTACTGACAAGACCACGTTCGGTGCTGGTGGCGTAGATGCTTACGGCAATGCCATTCATGTACAGGATAACGCCTATCTGAACGACAAGTCAGTGCCGCGCGCCTTGTATCGTCCTTGGACGGCCACCGGCAGTTATGACACAGGTGACGAATGGATTACCGTTTCTCTCCCTCTGGCAGCCTCGTTTGTCTACAGCTACGACGGTACGCTCTGTGGCAGTCAAATGAGCAAGGAATCTTTCGCCAGTCTCTGGATAGCCCTCTATGGTGGTGGTGTCGAAGGAACCGACTGTACGCCCATCATCAAGATCGACAACATCCGTATTGTTCCTAACAAATAATAAAGTACAAAAGGTATGAAAAAGATATATAATGTATTCGCCCTGTTAGTGGTAGCCCTCGTCGGGCTATCCCTGACAGCCTGTAGCGAGGATGACTACGATACTAATCCATACAACAAGTCGGGTGTCAACCTACTTGCATTTGGACCGTCACCCACCACACGTGCTCAGGAAATCCGCATTACGGGTACCAGCCTGAACAGTGTCGACAAGGTGGTATTCCCTGGAGGCACCTTGGAAAGAGCTGGAAAAATCATTAATATTGCAGGTGCAGAAGTTGAGAAAGCCGCTTTCAAATCGGTTGACAGCGAGAATATCTACGTTAATATTCCAGACGAGTCTGTTCCTGGAAAGATCCGCCTCGTAGCAGGTAGCGACACGATTGTCTCAGTAGGCACGCTCACTTTCCTGGAGCCTATTACAGTAACATCAATTTCACCTACTACCGGGCTGAACGCAGGTGACGAAATATCTATTAAAGGCGACTATGTCTATAATATTGCAGAAGTGATATTCCCCTCAGGTGTATCTGGCGCGCCAGTCCTGGCTGAGGACTTCACTTATGTGTCACGTCATGAAATACGTGTTATTGTTCCTCTGGCAGCCGAGTCAGGAACTCTGTCATTCAATGATGGCGCAGACTGGGAAGAAGAATTCAAAACACCATTGGAAGTGATCACGGCTTCTGTAAGTAGCATTACAGAGAAAACCGACTTTGGACAGCAAATTCAGATTGTTGGTGTCAACCTGCACACAGTTGAGAGCGTTATCTTCCCAGGCGGTGTGACAGCCGACTTTACCGTTTCTGACGATCACACCACGATAACGGCTACCGTTCCTGCAGAGACCAAGTCCGGGGCAGTTTCACTGTTACTCTATTCTGGCGATGCCATCACGACAAATGAAATCAGCGTGCCTACGATTGCCATCACCGGTGTCTCAAAGGAGAAAGATGTCAAGGTCGGTGATGTGATTGTGATTACCGGCGAGAATTTCGACCGCATCGAAACAGTCACTCTTCCTGGCTATGGCATCTTGGCCGACGATGAATACACCATCTCTGGCAACACGCTGACATTCACCGTTCCTGAGGGCATGTCAGACGGTAACCTCGAACTCTACCAGAACAGTTTCATTACTGTCACCCAGAAGTTCATGATGTACAGTGAGGCTCCTGAAACCGTTATATGGGCTGGCAATTTCGAGATTGGAAGTTGGAATGCCGGTATGCAAGAACTTGCATGGGGTGGTTATGACTGGTCAACTGTTAAACCTGGTCAGGTGCTAACCGTCTATCTCAAACCAAACTGGGTAGAAGGTTGGTCGCAGATCCGCGTCGGTAACGGCTCATGGGCTGCACTACCTGGCACACTCGACGTGAACCCATTGGCAGAAGATGACACTAAGTTCACAGTGACACTCACACAGGCCATGATCGATGAGATGGTAGCTAATGGTGGTCTCGTCATCTGCGGTGCATGGTTTACCGTCACCAAGATCACCCTCTCGGTTCTTGAGGATGTCATCTGGAGCGGCAACTTTGCCTTAGGAAGCTGGGCTGCCGGCATGCAGGATCTTGCTTGGGGCGGCTACGACTGGAATCAGGTATCTGCGGGCACAACCCTGAAGCTCTATTACGAGGTTGACCCATCAGTTGGCTATATCAACATCCGCTTTGGAAATGGCAGTTGGGCTGCTCTGCCCTCTACGCAGAGTTGGGGTCAGGACGGCAACGCTTCGCCCGATCCTTCTGAGACCAGCATTAAGACCGTTCTCACCGATGCCGACATAGAGCAGTTACGCAATGCTGGCGGTCTGGTAATTTGTGGCGCAGGCATATTTGTGAAGAAAATCGTTCTTCAATGAGAAAAGTATTCCTA
Source organism: Prevotella sp. (assembly GCA_017423565.1). Taxonomy (GTDB): domain Bacteria; phylum Bacteroidota; class Bacteroidia; order Bacteroidales; family Bacteroidaceae; genus Prevotella. The sequence goes on from JAFPED010000230.1 coordinate 8,239, forward strand.
TTAATAATAGTCCTCTTCGGCATGGTGACCGTCCATGCCGAAGACTATTATTATCTGACCATCGTCGAGACGGACGGAACCAAGACCTCGCTGACGGCTGTGGGACTAAGCCTAGCCTTCAGTGGCGATAAGCTGACCGCCAGCAATGCCTATACCGATGAGTCGAAAACCATCGCGCTAAGCCATCTTGCCTCGATGAACTTTTCAAACAACGATGAGACAACCGGCATCCGCAGCATCGAGACCGACGGAACAATCAGTATCGATGATGCTGATGCTGTATATACCCTCCAAGGTCAGAAAATGCCTGCGGGCGCAACGCCTCAGAAAGGTATGTATCTCGTCAGGAAAGGCAATGTAACTCAGAAACTGCAAGTTAGATGAAAAGACTGTTTACCCTTCTTTCTGCGGTGCTTTTGGCTATCACCACAACGTCCCAGACCATCACGGTGACCAATGACGATGGTAGCACGAAGCAGATCAGTGCCGCGACAGCCGGAACCATGATGTACAATCAGACAGACGGCACGCTCACCATCGGCGGAGAAGCCTATCAGGTAGTGAATATCGACGTCGACATGGAGAATGCCAATATTGCCACCAAACCTGTGGCTGGGACGACAGAGGCCGCCAAACGACTCTATCGCTACTTCCGCAACAACTATGGCAAGAAGATAATATCGAGCGTGATGGCCAACGTGGCCTGGAACCACAGCCTTGCAGAAAAGATCAAGAAGAACATCACAGGCAAATGGCCTGCCATGAACTGTTATGACTTCATCCACATCTGCGTGCCCGACGGTAACGGATGGATTGACTATTCTGATATTACGCCCGTCACGGAATGGGTGGACAAAGGCGGTATCGTACAGCTGATGTGGCACTTCAACGTACCGTTAAATGAATCGACAACGATCGAGGCCAACGGCAGCGGAGCGACTTTCTCGCCCGACAAGACCACGTTCAAAGCCTCGAATGCTTTAGTCGACGGAACTTGGGAGAACCGCTATTTCTATGCTCAGATGGACCGCGTCATCGCCGTCATCCTCAAACTCCAGGAGGCAGGTATCGCCGCCACCTGGCGTCCCTTCCACGAGGCAGCGGGCAACGCCACCGCCAAGCAGCAGGCCAATTGGACCAAAGCGTGGTTCTGGTGGGGCTATGATGGGGCTGAGACTTACAGGAAACTCTGGATCGCCATGTTCGACTATTTCAAGCAGAAGGGTGTCAACAACCTCATCTGGATCTGGACCACTCAGA
>JAFPED010000231.1 GCA_017423565.1 Prevotella sp.
ACACTATATGATTGCAAACATCACGTGTGACGATGAGCAATTTCACGTGTGACGTTGAGCAATTTCACGTGCGACGTTGACAAAGTTTCCGTGTGACGCTGAACAGCTCACCCAATTGAACAAAAAAAGACCGGCAGATATACTTATGTAACCAAAAGCAGTTAAAAAACGTTAACAAAAGAGAAATAAGTGTCAACGAAAGCAAAAAGACTGAACGAAAATACTTATCTTTGCTTGCTATTCGTCACTAAAATGTGGCAGAATCCGGCAATTGCGACGTAAAAACAAAGAAAATCATATTAATTAAACCAATTTATTAACTTCTAAAACCAAACAAAAATGAAGAAAGTAATTACATCTTCACGCACTCTTTGGTTCGGCCTCCTCACTATGGTGATGATGCTTGCCAGTCAGAGTGCATTGGCGGAGTACGTTCCACTCACCGCTTTGTCTGGCATTGATGCTTGGTCTGGTGGCGGCGAAGACCACAAGAGTCTGGTCGATGCAAATGTCGGAACAAAGTGGGGTTGCTGGTTCGATCCAAGCCTGAGTGATGCGGAATCGTGGCCTACGAACGCGGAAAATTCCAGCAACATCTGCTATATTATCATTAAGGCAGAGAAGGCTGTAGTCCCCGAGTACTACTTCCTCGTTACAGGTAACGATACAGGTAGCAATCCTGGCCGTAACTGGGCTACATGGAAGATTTATGGCGGTAACTTCGCAAGCGACGACTTGGCTGTTCGCAATGGCGAAGGATGGACACTCATCGACGATAAGGAAGATGAGCCCCTGCCGGCAGCAAACACCAAGGAAATCACACTCGACTTCAGCGAGCCTACAACAACCGCTTTCCAGTATTTCTGGATTGAGATTGAGAAGACTGTGGAGAATGCCGATGTTTATCAGCAGATGAGTGAATGGGGTCTTGGTTCTTATGGCGACTTCCAGAAGTATCTCAAAGATCTTGCTGATGCTGGTACTGGCATTGACGAACCTGTACGTCTCAATGTTCTCGAGGGAACTAAGATGACAGGTAATGAAAACTTGCCTATGCTTTTCGACGGCGATGTAACGACCAAGTGGGGTAATGGCTTGACCAACAGAAATGAAGGTGAGACAGCCAATGGCGCATACTTCATTGTCAAGGCTTCTCGTTCTATGCTGCCCACATACTATGCTCTGACTACAGCCAACGATACTCAGCAGTATTCTGGCCGTAACTGGAAGCAGTGGCAGATTTATGGCATGAATGCCGATAGCGACGAGGCTGTAAAGCGTGATTCTGAAGGTTGGGTTGCTCTCGACAAGAAGTACAATGTCGGCAGAGATCAACTTCCAGCAGCTAACTTCACTCAGGTATTCTTCACTCTTTCCGAGGACAACGAAACTGAGTACAGATACTTCAAGTTGGAGCTCGACCAGATTATGACTAGCGGCGATTACATGCAGATGGCTGAGTTCGCTTTGGGCGACCAGTACACACTTGCATTGGATCTGGATGCTATTGCTTCGTCTGCAGAAAGTGACTTCGATCCCGACATTTTCGCAGAGAAAGCTCAGCTCGACAAGATGGTTGAAATCATAGCAAACGTAAAGGCTTGCACCGATCCTGCACAGTTAGGTTCACTGAGAACGGCTATCGACAATCAGAAAAAAGTGATTGAACAGTCTGCTGCAAGCTATGCAGAACTGATCACTGCTCGCAATCAGATTGTCAATGCCATCGATGGTGGCAAGCTTTCTGACGAAGCTGTCGCTTATCTGACAGCATGGATTAGCGAGACTGATCCTATCGCTCCAAATGAGGACTATCCTGTTGGTAACCTTGCTTACCTCAAGGCTAACCGCCAGATTACCGGTGCAGAAGCTGTGGCTGAGGCAAACCGCATCAATTCTTACCTCATCAACAACAGCGAAACAGATCCTGCCATCTATGCTACATACGAAACAATCGTTGATGCAAAAGGTTTCAACGAAGGTGAGTACGGACATGGTCTTATCGATGGTGACCGTGATGGTACCAAGTGGTGTGCAAACACCAGCCACCAGCCATGGGTTCTTGTCTTCAAGGCAGACACTCCCATCCAACCTACATACTATGGCCTTGTGACAGGTGGTGACACCTCCAGCTATCCTGGCCGTAACTGGAAGAGTTGGAAGATCTATGGCGCCAACTTCGATGAGCCTGTGGAGCCTGTCATGATGGACGATCCAGACTTCTCGAGCAAGGCTGATGCTATCCGCAACTCCGATGCTTGGGTTCTCATTGACAACAAGGTCAATATCGGCAGCGACATTCTCCACACAGAGAGCCTGTTTGAGAGCTACCTTTATCTGTCCGAAGGTTGTGCAGTTCCTTATGAGTACTTCAAGATTGAAGTTTCTGCAGCAGGTAGTGGCGACCTCATTCAGATGAACGAGTTCACATTCTACAACACAGGTAACCTGTTCGAATATCGTGAAAGCTTCGTAGAGGAGTTCGTTGATTATGATCCAGCAGAAAGACTTGCTTATGGCGAGGACATCGATGCTTATAAAGATAAGTTCGAGGAACTGCAGACCACTGTTAACGCTCCCGATGTAATGAAGCTCAGGAACGAACTGACAGCTCTCCAGAGCCAGATTGAAGCATCTGCTGACAAGTACGAAGAGTACGAGGCTATTTACGAAGAAATTCCAGGTCTCGACATTCCTTCTGAAAGCCTGACTGCTTGGCAGACTGGTTACACCACAGAGAATGTAGCTCCCGGCAGCATGTACATTCGTGGTACTCACGACAATATCGTTAACACCGAGACCAACTATGGTTCTCTCGATAACGATCAGCTCCAGGCTGAGATTGATTACCTCCAGTGGATTATCAATGCAGTAGACGAAAGCAACGATTGTCACTACATCCTGCTTGGCGGTAACACAGTAAGTCAGTTTGGTGACGGCTTCTATGGTCACCTCATTGATGGTATCGCTCTGAACACAACAGAAATTAATGAAGAGACAGGCGAAGAAGTTGAAGTCAAGGCTACCAAGTGGGGCGGTTCACCTGATCCCGATGGTAACACCTACATCATCTTCCGTACCCTCGACAAGACCAATCCGTTCTTCTACACTCTGACAACAGGTAACGATGCAGCTTCTTATCCTGGTCGTAACTGGGGCACTTGGTACATCTATGCCGCTAACTTCGAAGGTGACGGCGACGCCACTAAGGATGCTGAGGGATGGGTTCTCGTTGACGCTAAGGAAGACACAGGTCAGGATCGTCTGCATCCCGTAAATGCACAGCCTTCTTACTTCGGCTTCAGCACCGAGACCACCGAAGAGTATACATATTATAAGGTAGTCGTAACGAAGGCTTACAACGGCTCTCAAATTCAGATGAACGAAATCTACTTCGGTACAGAAGAAGAGTTTGAGGCAATCAAGGCTGAGTACACTGCTGCTGCTCAGGAATTCAACACTGATGTTACAGCAGAACAAGCTCTCATTGACGAATATGAGGCAACAATTCCTGACATTGACGAGTGCGCTAACATGGAGGCTCTCTTCCGTGTGAACTACGCTCTTGAAACTCTCCGCGATAAGATTGAAGCAAGTGTTGCTACATACGAGAAGTATCAGAACACAGTTGAAGAAGCTAAGGCTTACCTCGCAGAGAATGGCTTTGCTGAAAGCGAAGCTCTGACAGTCTTCCAGAACTACCTGAATGGTGATGTTGCTGAAGGCCCATCAGAACTCTATCCTAATGGTGTTGCTGCTTACATTGTCGACGAGCACACTTTGGCAGACAGCGTTATTCTCGAAGAAATTGAGTTCCTGGAATCCCTGAAGGTTGCTGCTGTTGCTGCAGGTTATGGTCCTGGCATGGAGATTACTCCTCTCATTGTCAACCGTACCTTTGCAAAGGCTGGTGACATGCTGAAGGATGAGGCCGGTAACAACGTTGGTCGTGAGGCTGAAGGTTGGGACGGCTACATCTATCGCACCAATAACGATGGCGAAAGCGACGTTTACGCAGCTGAGTTCTGCAACGTAAACGCTAAGTTTGATGTCAGCCAGACACTCACAGACATGAAGCCCGGTTACTATAAGGTAACTCTCAATGCCGGCTATCGTGCTAATGGCGACGACAAGATGCTGAGCTACAACTATGCAGCTATGGCATACGCTAACGAAATCGCCACTTATGTTCCTGTTATTCGTGAAGGTGCTGCTGACGACGAGCACGCTTGGAAGGGCGCTTATGCCGACAAGCAGATCTACAGTGCTGACTCTACTGAAACATTCGGTTGGGGTATCTGGGGTTGCGAAGGTGCTGCCCATGCATTTGCACAGGGCCGCTATGCAATCACTATGGTTGCTAAGGTAACTGATGGCACTCTGACTATCGGCGTGAAGAACGAAGGCACTCAGGGCAACGAATGGACCGGCGTAGGTAACTTCAAGCTCTGGTATCTTGGTGAAGAAGCAACTGCAGAGGCTCTCGAAGAGGCTGCTGCATACAATGCTGCTCGCGTTGAAACGTTGGCAAAGTATCTGGAAGAATCAGAAGGTACAGAGGCTGAGAACTACAGCTTGGCTCCTGGCTTCGGTGCTGTTCAGATGACTACGCTCCAAGAAAATGGTGCTGCTACCTATGAGGCTGAAAAGATCATCGGTGAGACCATGCAGTCTATCTACGAAACGAAGAAGGCTTACCTCGCTCTCTACGAGGCTTCAGAAAAGGTTTACCTCCATTGGGTTGACTTCGCATCAGCACCTGATGCTCTTGACGAAGCAGTCTTTGGCGTAAGAGATAATCTTGACGAAGGTGCATATGCTGATGCCGAAGCTACTCTCGCAGCAAAGGCTGAGCTCTATGCAACATGGCCCGACTACCTGCAGTTGAAGGCTGCCACAAAGGTTGATGTA
>JAFPED010000232.1 GCA_017423565.1 Prevotella sp.
CTACTGTTCCTTCTGTTACTGTTCCTTGTTCTTTTGGAGGTGACAGATGACAGATGTGACAGATAAATAAAAGAAATCTTTCCTGCGTACGTATGTGCGCACGTACGCAGGAAGGTTTTTTCTGTTTTTTACTGTCACATCTGTCATCTGTCATCGTTTTTTTCTGTTTTTTTACTGTTCCTTTTGTCATTTCTCACTGCTTTGTTTTGGTTTTTGCCTGCAAAGATACAACAAACGGGACGGTCCAATCTGACTTTCCGTTCGTTTCGTTCGATTCGTTCGATTCGTTCGTTTCGTTACTTTCTTCGTCAGTTTTAAGGTTATCAGGTCGCTTCGCTGGCAGGTTTTAAGGTGATAATAGTTCAATTTTGCAAAAAAGACATATTTCACCTCATGACCTCAATGTAACTGAAGCATGCAAAAATGGTGTGGAATGATACTTTATTTGCAAAAATGTGTCTTTTTCATTCATATTTGTCACATTATGTTTTTTTTCTTGATAGAAATTTGCATGTATCAATAATATTTTTTACATTTGCGCCGTAAATGACGAAAGTTGTTCACAGTACGAACTAAAGAACTATCAAAAAACAATAATTATTAACCAACAATTAATTTAAAGCGTATGAAAAAATTATTTACTCTTATTGCTGCCGCAATGATGGCAGTGGGTGCAAACGCACAGTCTGAAGTTGACATTCCCCTGAGCCTCGATTCATGGGGATGGGGTTGGAGTTGTGATAACACAATGGAAGGGAACATCCTCGTTGGAACCCTTACGGGTGCCTATGGTGCAATATCAACTGGTTGGGATGACGGTGCCGATTGGTCTAAGTATTCCAAAGTTTGTGTTGACATTGAGAGCTATGATGCAGACTGGGGAAAAATCTATTTCTCGACAAGTGATGGTACTTATACACCAGAGCAGTCTTTCTCTGCAATCACTTCAAAAAAGACTGTTATCCTGAATTTTGAAGGCGAGAAGGCTACATCTGTAAAGCAGTTTGCCATTCAGGGCAAGGCAGCAGGTAACGTGATTAAGGTCAGCCGTGTCTATCTCGTAGAGAATGTGGAATACGGCGAGGGCCAGGACATCGAGTTTGACGAGTGGGGAAATATCACTTCAGACAAATTCGCAGGCTACTCTGACGGTGCAAAAGTTGAGTTCACAGTTGAAGCAACTGGTGAAGCGACCAAAGAAGGTCAATCAGTGATTGGTTGGGGTATTGGAACCATCAAGAGCCTTGACCAAAGCGTTACCGTAGGAGATCTGGGCCTGAAGCAGATTGGCGACAATGTCTATACCTTTACTGTTGGAGAGTTGAAGGAAGCTCTGCTTGCTCCCAAGAATGAATATGACATGCAAGGTATCAACTGGAACGTCTATAATCAGGGAAATGCAACCTGCAAACGTAAGAGTGTGAAGATTTTCGAAGTCAAGGGTTATACTGGTGAGGGCTTCCAGCCTACCGGCATCCGCGCTATCAACGCAGAGAAGAACGTGAACGCTCCTATCTACAACCTCTCTGGTCAGCGTGTTGACGCTCAGTACAAGGGTGTAGTTATCCAGAACGGTAAGAAGTTCTTGCAGAAGTAAGAGAAATACTTTCTGAATGCGAATCTATAGGCGAGATATCCTTGAGGGTATCTCGCTCTTTTTGTTGGAGGGGGGGTAGTTGTTATAGTGATTTATAGTTGTTATAGTGAGTAATAGTTGCTTTTCGAAGGGGGATGGGAAAAGAAATGCTGTTTTTTCTTTGCTTTTTGCTCACTTCTTTGTATCTTTGCAGCCAGATGGGCCATAACTATAACACCCTATCAACAACTATAACAACTATAATACTACTATAAAAATCTATAACCACCAATGAAGAATAACCCCACGCCACGCGTACTGCTACCACAAATCAACTGGAATACGCTGCACTTCTACCAGAAGGCAGACACGCTCTACCAGTTGACAGCAGTGTTCTGCCACCGTTTCCTGCCGCCCTACGGCGACCGCACGGTTGATCAGATGGTTCAGGCTGCACGGTCGGGCAAGCAAAATATTGTGGAGGGGTTTGCTGACGGCAAGTCATCGACGGAGCTTCAGCTCAAGTTGCTCAACGTGGCACGTGCCAGTATTCAGGAGCTAAGGGAAGACTATCGTGACTACCTGTTGTCGCAGCATCTGACAGTATGGGACAAGCATAACGAGCGTTTCCAGCCGATGGTGGATTTCTGCAAGCAGCATAATGATTACCAGCAATACGAACCCTATTTCGATAAGTGGTCAGCAGAGGAGATGGCTAATACAGGCCTCACCCTCTGCCACATGACAGACACGATGATGAACAATTTTCTGAAACACTTAGAGCAGCAGTTCGTCACGCAGGGAGGTATCAAGGAACGTATGCATGCCGCCCGTACCGGTTACCGTCAGCAGCAAGATGCTCGCCTGTCAGCGTTAGAAGCCGAGAACCGTCGGCTGAAGGCTATTCTTACTGCGCATGGTATTCCGTTTTAGAGGGGGGATAGTGGATATAGTTGTTATAGTTAGTTATAGTTGGTTATAGTGACTATAGAAACTATCATAGCTATAACCACTATAACCACTATAAAAAACTATTACCACTATAATAAACTATAACAAACTATAAATAACAATGAAGAAACTTCTATTAACCCTTCTGGCACCAGTACTGCTTACTGCCTGCCAACAACAAGAGAAAGAAATGAACGAGTTTGTAACCGTAGAAGACGGACACTTCGTCCGCGACGGTAAACCCTACTACTACGTAGGCACTAACTTTTGGTATGGAGCCATCCTCGGCTCTGAAGGACAAGGCGGCGACCGCGACCGCCTGTGCCGTGAGCTTGACGAAATGAAACGCATGGGAATCGACAACCTGCGCATCCTCGTAGGCTCTGACGGTGAGCGTGGTGTGAAGACTAAGGTGGAGCCTACGCTACAGGTTCGTCCTGGCGAGTATAACGACACTATCTTAGCTGGATTGGACTATCTGCTTATGGAGATGGGTAAGCGTGACATGGTGGCTGTGCTTTACCTGAACAACTCTTGGGAATGGAGTGGGGGCTACGGTTTTTATCTGGAGCATGCAGGACTGGGCAAGCAACCCCGACCAGACGAAGCCGGCTATCCGGCATTCATGAAAGCCATGAGTCAGTATGCAGATAACCAGAAGGCTCATGAGCTGTTCTATAACTATGTGCGTTTCATCCTTGGACGTACCAACCGCTATACTAATATTAAATATGTGGATGACCCAGCCATCATGTCTTGGCAGATAGGCAACGAGCCACGTGCCTTCGACGCAGAGAAGCTGCCAGCCTTTGAGAAGTGGCTTGCCGAGGCATCGGCACTCATCCGCTCCATCGACAAGAACCACCTCATCAGCGTGGGTTCCGAAGGATCGTGGGGCTGTGAGAACAGCTATGAGAGTTGGGAGCGCATCTGCAGCGACAAGAACATTGATTACTGTAACATCCATCTGTGGCCTTACAACTGGGGATGGGCAAAGGCCGACTCGTTGATAGAGAACCTGCCTCGTGCCAAGGATAACACGAAGGAATACATTGACAAGCACTTGGCGATATGTGCAAAGCTGAAAAAGCCACTGGTGATGGAAGAGTTCGGTTATCCTCGTGATGGTTTCAAGTTCGACCTTGGCACTCCGACACAGGGCCGCGATGGTTACTATAAATATGTGTTCTCACTGGTAGCTGACAATGCCGAACAAGGAGGCTATTTTGCAGGTTGTAACTTCTGGGGATGGGGAGGCTTTGCCAAACCACAGCATGAGCAATGGCAGGTCGGTGACGACTATACCAACGATCCGGCACAGGAGGCACAAGGCTTGAATTCCGTCTTTGCAGGCGACACCACAACACTGGCTGTCATTAAGGAACAAGTAGATAGAATGAAGAAAGTGAAATAATACAAGCATTGGTCATGAAAGTGTCAAGACTTATCGCGAAATTTGCGTATCTTTGCACCATCTTTAAATCCTAAAACTGTTGATACCAAAAATGAAGAAATTACTTTTCCTGCTGTTGACCATCGTAGCTGTACTGCCTTTACAGGCACAGATACGCGGCAATGACATTGTGGTGAACGTGGTGCCCGACCATCAGGACTGGCGCTACGAGGTAGGACAGACTGCTACATTTAAGATCTCGGTGACACGTTCTGCCACGTTGATGAACGACGTGACCATCGACTATGCAGCAGGTCCCGAGATGTATCAGGACCAGAAGAAGACTGGTGTAGTGCTCAAGGACGGTACGCTGACATTGAAAGGTAAGATGACCAAGCCCGGTTTCTACCGTGTCGATGTGACAGCCCATGTGGGAGGCAAGGAGTATAAAGGTGCATGTGGAGCCGCTTTCTCGCCAGAGAAGATACAGCCTACAACCATTATGCCTTCAGACTTTGACACTTTCTGGAAGACTGCAATTGACGATGCCCGTAAGACCGACCTCAACCCCACCAAGCGCCTTCTGCCTGAGCGTTGCACGAAAGACGTGAATGTGTATGAGGTAAGTTTCCAGAACATCCAGAACAACTATCGCACCTATGGTATCCTGTGTGTGCCGGTGAAAGAAGGCAAGTATCCTGCCATGCTGCGTGTGCCAGGTGCTGGCGTACGTCCCTATGGCGGTGACGTTTATTCTGCTTCGCAAGGTGTTATCACTTTGGAAATAGGTATTCATGGTATTCCTGTCACCATGGAGCAGAAGGTTTATGACGATATTTTTAATGGTGCACTGATGGGTTACTGGGAGTTTAACATGGACGACCGTGACAAGATGTACTATAAACGTGTCGTCATAGGATGTATTCGTGCACTCGACTATATTGAGCAATACACACCATGGAACGGTAAGAAAATGGCAGTAACAGGCAGTAGCCAAGGAGGATTCCTGACGTTAGCCACGGCAGCCCTCGACAAGCGTATTACCTGTTATGCACCTGTGCATGCCGCACTCTGTGACCATACGGCTTCCCTCAAAAACGTAGCATGTGGTTGGCCACACTATTTCTATTGGAACAAAGGACGTGGCATGGAGAAGCAGATAGAGACTTCACGTTATTACGACGGTATAAACTTTGCACGTCGAATAACGAATGAGCAGGAAGGCTGGTTTTCGTTCGGATATAACGACGACGTAGTACCACCGACGACGGCATGGGCCACTTATAACATTGTGAGCGGTCCGAAGGAAATATCGCCTTATCAGGCCACCTGGCACTTCTGGTTCCAGGAGCAGTGGGACGAATGGGAAAACTGGTTGCTTAACAAATTACGCTAAATATGAAGAAACTATTAATTATCGTCATGGCAGGCATCGTTATTGCCGCATGTACAGCGACAAAGAAAGCAGAGAAAGAGCAGACTAAGGCTCAGCAGTTACAAGAACGTCTGATAGCCCTGCAGAAGAAGGGTATCATGTTTGGTCATCAGGACGACCCGTTCTATGGTTTGACGTGGGAATACCAAAAAGACTCCAGCGACGTGAAGAATGTTTGTGGTGACTATCCTGCCATCATGGGCTTCGAGCTGGGTGGTATAGAGATGGGTGATGCCAAGAGTTTGGACAGCGTTCCGTTTAAAACCATCACAGAGGAGATAAAGAACCACTATCGTCGTGGTGGTATCATCACTATTAGCTGGCATCCGCGTAATCCAGTCACTACTATTGACGGAGGCGGTCCTGCCGGACAGAAGTTCCCAGAGGGGACAGCATGGGACGTTACTGACTCGACAGTGGTGAAGAACATTCTTCCTGGTGGCACACACCATGAGAAATTCAAGACATGGATGGAGCGTCTGTCGAACTTCCTGGCTACACTGACCGATGATAATGGTGAGAAGATACCCGTCATCTTCCGTCCTTGGCACGAGAACAGTGGTTCCTGGTTCTGGTGGGGTGAGAAGCTCTGCACTGTTGAGGAGTATAAAGGACTGTGGAACATGCTGCAGGACTACCTGAAAGAACAAGGGTTCGACAACCTGGTATGGGCATACTCGCCAGGTATGGAGGATAATCTGACAGCCGAGAGACTGCTGGTGCGTTATCCTGGAGACGACCGTGTTGACATGTTAGGATTGGACGGCTATCAGTGGAATGCCGACGAGGGTCAGCAATTTATTGAGCGCGGCAAGCAGAATCTGGATGTACTCTGCAAGGCAGCCCAGGAACATGGAAAGATTGCTGCACTGACAGAGTGTGGACTGAAGAACCTGACCGACTCAACATGGTGGACATCAACACTGCTGCCTACCGTGGAAGGTCAGCCTATCAGCTATCTGCTTGTATGGCGTAACTATAAGACCGAGTGGTTCGGTCCATCGCCAGCAAAACCTGATGCACAGGCTTTCCGTGACTTCTATAAGAAGGAGAACACGCTGTTCCTGGAGGAGATTAAAGATTAAAGATTAAAAATTAAAGATTAAGGATTTAGAATTATAAACACTATGAGCAATTTTGTTGAAAAGGTAAAAGCCCTGCGTGCACACCACGAGGAGTTGTTGGCACGTAAGAATGAACCCATGGAGTGGGGTAATGGTATTTATGACAAGTGGAAGAATCCCATATTGACAGCAGAACACACACCATTGGAGTGGCGCTATGACTTCAATGAGAAGGACAACCCATATCTGATGCAGCGTATCATGATGAATGCTACGTTGAACTCCGGTGCTATCAAGTGGAATGGCAAGTACTGTTTGGTAGTACGTGTAGAGGGTGCTGACAGAAAATCGTTCTTTGCTGTAGCAGAGAGTCCTAACGGTGTGGATAACTTCCGCTTCTGGGAAGAGCCCATCACTATGCCTGACGACGTGATACCTGCAACCAACATCTACGACATGCGTATCACTAAGCATGAGGATGGCTGGATATATGGTGTCTTCTGCGCAGAGCGTCACGACGACTCACAGCCAGGCAATCTGAGTGCTGCAACGGCTACTGCAGGCATCGCCCGTACGAAAGACCTGAAGACTTGGGAACGTCTGCCAGACCTGAAGACGAAGTCACAACAGCGTAACGTGGTGCTTCATCCAGAGTTTGTTGACGGTAAGTATGCTTTCTATACCCGTCCGCAGGATGGCTTCATTGATACTGGTTCTGGCGGTGGCATCGGTTGGGCACTGGTCGATGACATTACGCATGCAGAGGTAAAAGAAGAGAAGATTATCAATGCACGTCATTACCACACCATCACCGAGGTGAAGAACGGTGAGGGTCCACACCCCATCAAGACCCCGAAGGGATGGCTGCATCTGGCTCATGGTGTTCGTGCCACGGCTGACGGACTGCGCTACGTATTATATATGTATATGACTGCGCTGGATGATCCGACGAAAGTAATAGCACAGCCTGGTGGCTTCTTCCTTGTGCCACAGGGAGATGAATACTTAGGTGACGTGATGAACGTAGCCTTTGCCAATGGATGGATAGCCGACGAGGATGGCAAGGTGTTTATCTATTATGCTTCTGCAGATACTCGTATGCATGTAGCAACATCGACTGTTGACAAGCTGATTGACTACTGCATGAATACCCCAGAGGACGGCCTTTATACCGCCGCTTCGGTAGAGACCATCAAGAAACTGGTGGCAAAGAACAAGACAAATAAAATGTAAATCGGTAAATCATTCAATATGGCAACATTAAAAGAAAAAATCGGCTACGCATTAGGCGATGCTGCTGCAGGTGGTATAACATGGAAGATTATGTCTATCGCCTTCCCTTTGTTCTTCACAAACGTCTTTGGACTGACATTTGCCGATGCTGCCACGCTGATGCTCATAGCACGTATGTTCGACGTTGTGACCGACCCGCTGATGGGTTCATTGGCTGACCGTACACAGTCACGATGGGGTACATACAGACCATGGCTGATCTATGGAGCTATTCCCTTTGGACTCATCTTCGCTTTGCTGCTTTATACACCTGACTTCGGACCAGTGGGCAAGCGCATCTGGGCTTACACCTTATATCTGTTGATGATGGCTTTGTACACTGCGGTAAACGTGCCTTATGGATCGTTGTTAGGTGTGATGACTGATGATGACAACGAGAAAAACCAGTTCTCTTCGTTCCGTATGGTTGGTGCCTATGCAATGGGGTTCATCACGTTGCTTTCGTTCCCGTACCTCATGGAGATGATAGGTGGTGAGAAAATGGCTGACGGCAGTTATACCGTAGAGGCACGACAACATCAGTATGCTGTCATTGGTGTCTTCTTTGGTATTATTGCTGCTGTTGGTACATTAGCCTGTGGCCTGATGACCAAGGAGCGCCTGAAGCCAGTACGTGCAGAAAAGTTCTCGTTCCGTCCCTTTGCTGACCTGTTCAAGAACAAGCCATGGATTTATCTGACACTCATAGGTATCTGCACCAACTTCTTCAATGGCTTCCGCTATGCTGTGGCTGGTTACATGTTCGACTATTGCCTGCACGGAGACGTAACAGTAAGCGGACTGATCATCAACTATACTGTGTTCATGACCTTTGGCGAGCTGACATGTATGGTCTTCGGTGGTTTGTCACCTAAGTTCACACAGTGGATGGGGTCAAAGCGTAAGGCATTCATTGCTGCTGCTATCATCTGTCTGGTCTTCTCTGTAGGTTTCTTCTTCATACCTATGGACCCAGCATATATTTGGGTAATGGTGGCTGTCGTTATCCTGACATCTGTCGGAATAGGACTCTACTCGCCACTGTTGTGGTCGATGTATGCTGACGTGGCAGACTATGCAACCGAGAAAAACGGAACAAGTTCGACTGGTCTGATTTTCTCATCTGGTACGATGGCACAGAAGTTTGGTACTGCTATTTCCGGTTCACTCGTTGCATTGTTCCTTGGACTGGCTGGCGCCAGCATGATAACCGACGATATGGGTAACACTATCGTCGATCCTGCTTCCATTACAGACTCCGTACTTTCTATGGTATGGATGCTTTTCTCCATTTTCCCTGCTATTATTGCCGGTTTGATTATTCTGTTGACTTACCTGTATCCTATTAAGAAATGAACGAGACAGTACAGACAATGAAACGTGAAATGCAAGATGTTGTGAAAAACAACATCTTGCGTTTCTGGATGGAAAAGATGCTTGACCGTGAACAGGGTGGCTTCTATGGCCGAATAGACGGACAAGGTGTGTTGCATAAAGACGCTGAAAAGGGTGCAATCCTCAATGCCCGTATTCTTTGGTCGTTCTCGGCCGCATACCGAGTGCTGAAGACTCCAGAATATCTGAAGATGGCCAAGCGAGCCAAAGAGTATATCATCAATCACTTCATCGACAAAGAATATGGTGGAGTTTATTGGAGTCTGGACAGCAAAGGTAATCCACTTGACACGAAAAAGCAGTTCTATGCTATTGGATTTGCTATTTACGGTATGTCTGAGTATGCTCGTGCTACCGGTGACCGTGAAGCATTGGAATGTGCGTTGCAGCTCTTTGACTGTATAGAGGAGCATGCGTTGGACCATCAGTATAATGGCTACATCGAGGCGTGCACTCGCGAGTGGGGTGAGATAGCCGATATGCGTTTGTCTGAACTGGATGCTAACTATCCGAAATCGCAGAATACTCATCTCCATATTATTGAACCCTACACAAATCTGTTCCGTTGTCTGAAAGAGTTGGATGCAACGGAGTCGGTCAATTATGTGCCAGTAATCGGTGCCGTTCTGCCTGTCGAAGTCGCCGTACCACAGGAGACGAAGAATAGGGTAGAGGCAGCACTACGTAACATCATTAATATCTTCACTGACCGCATACTGAACCCAGAGACACATCACCTTGACCTCTTCTTCGACATGGATTGGACACGTGGTGCCGGACATTTGGAAAGTTATGGTCATGATATTGAGTGTTCGTGGCTGATACACGAGGCAGCACTTGTCTTGGGCGACAGCGATGTATTGAAGAAGGTGGAGCCCATTGTACAAATGGTGGCACAGGCCAGTGAGAAAGGTCTGCGTCCCGATGGTTCAATGATACATGAGGCCAACCTCGACACAGGTCATGTAGATGATGACTTACACTGGTGGGTACAGGCAGAAAATGTGGTAGGCTGGTTCAATCTGTATCAGTATTTCGATGATGAGCAGGCCCTGGACCGAGCTGTCCGCTGTTGGCAGTACATCAAAGATAACCTCATCGATTACGAAAACGGTGAGTGGCATTGGAGCCGTCATCCGGACGGAACGCTGAATACGGTTGACGACAAAGCCGGCTTCTGGAAATGTCCTTATCATAACAGCCGTATGTGTCTGGAGATTATCGAACGTTCAGAAAATATGTAACAACAAAAAGGTTCCATTGCGGAACCTTTTTTGTTTCATTACATCAGAAGATGAGGAATTTCTTTTTCTTCTTGTCTTTCTTCTTGTCGTCCTTTTTCTTCTTTGGCTCATGCTTGTCCTTGCCGTCTTTGTCTTTCTCCCAAGGCCAGCGAGGATGAATGCCGGTATGTGTAATCTTGAGTTTTCTCTTTTCTTTGGTGTCTATCCATGAGAACGATACGTCTATCTGCCCAAGAAGACCGCCAGTCTTGTGTATGTCACCCAACGCTTCTGCACCATCGCTTTTGATGTCGGCAGTTAGGTTCTTCACATGTACATTCTTGTATGAACAGTCGTTGACTATTGCGTGAACTGTTCCAATTGGCAGTTTGCCGCCTTTGTTCTTACGGATGGCTTTCGTACGTGGGCCGGAAAAGTCAACAGAAAACCTGGCACTGGCATCAATATTGCCCAAATCCTTCAATTCAAACACATGTCCTAATGCCAATGCTTTCGAACTGACCTGACCGTTGATGTACTTGGTGTTCTCATCGAGTGCGAAATTAAAGTGAAGACGTCCGGCAGACGTATTTAATACTCCTTGGAAAGCCTCCTTCTTATGAATGATGTGGAAATCACCAGTATAGGTAATGTTACCCAGTTTCTGCAATTCTTTCATCATCAGTTTCTTGACAGTAAACTGGTTGATAATCTTCTCTACGATGCCAGGCTTGGCATGCATGCTGTTGACGATGAAATGTACATCTACTAACTTCTTTTCCCTCAGGTGTGTGATGTCGCCCTTGGCTGCAATGGTAAGTGCTTTGTCAATGGTATTCACATGTACATTATTAAAATAGATGGTACTGTCTGTACCACTCATTGTCAGGCTTAAGTCAAGGGGAATTGTAAACTTTTTCAGTGCGAATGGAGCAAAAGCTCGCGAGATGTCTTGCAGGATGGCACGTCCTTTGATCTTGCCTGTTGAGAAGTTCATGTGGATACCCTTCTTCTTGTTAGGCAGTCGGACATAACCATTGCTGATGTTGAGTGTCGTGTTTTTTTGCTGTACAACGATATCGCGCAGATAAAGCTGGCCTTTGGACAATACGCCTTTTGCTCGAACGTCACGCAGGTCGATACCTGTGATGGAGTCCTGTGCTGTACATTCAGTCAGTTCTATACGCAGTGAGTCCTTGTCGGTTGGGTCCAGCGTCAGACGCATGTCGGTCGTGATGTCCAGATGACCGGCATCAAAGAAGCCTCGTTTGGGCTTTCCTGTGTTCTTACGTGGCTTATGGTTGTCGGTCTTCACGTTCAGCTGGTTGATTGTTATAAGGTGCTGTCCATTATTTTTCTTGCTGCTGACAGCTTTTAAAAGATGAAAGTCATTGAAACCATAGCGCAGGTGAATGTCCTCAAGTTTTACTCTACTAATGTCCAAAGAAAGACGCTTCTTCTTTTTAGCAACCGAATCCACTCCGACCTGATTGGTAGGTTTCTTCTTGAATGCGTCAATCAGAAACTGATAGTTGGCATCAGTAGAGTCTGTGCGGGGTATGAGCATTGCGCTCATGCCATTGATACCGGTTTCTTCTATGATTACACGATCATTCAGCAACTCCCATATTTTGAGGTTTGCCGAAAGTCTATCCATATGGAGCATTTTCCGCTGTTGCTGATCCTCTATCGTCACACCATATAAATTGATGTTGCCTCCAAAGAAACTGATGTCAGTACTCTCAATTTCGACATGTGTTTGAAGTCGGTTGCTCAATAATTCTGTTGCATATTTGGCAAGACGTTGCTGAACAGGTTGAGTGTTCAGTAATAAAAAAGCTATCACCATCAGTCCAAATAACGATAACGTGGTGAAGGTCAATATCTTTAGAATGGTGTAAGTCTTTTGTTTCATCTTGATAATCCAATATGTTTTGCAAAGATAACGAAAAAAATATCTTTATACAACATTATTATGTCATTTTTATTTCTTAACTTTGCAATCTCAAAATAAAATACATTTGTCACTATGAAGAAAATAACCTTCCTTTTCGTGTTGTTCTGCAGCTGTTGTCAGCTTTTTGCTTACCCTGGCTTTGGCGAGCGTCCCAAGCTTGTTGTTGGTATAGTCGTTGACCAGATGCGATGGGATTATCTATCTCGTTATTACGACCAGTTCGGAGAGGGTGGCTTTAAGCGGCTGCTGGACGAGGGATATAGTTATAACAACTGTCTGATAAACTATGTGCCAACTGTTACAGCCATCGGACATACCAGTATCTATACTGGTACGACACCGGCTTTTCATGGCATTTGTGGTAACAATTTCTTCATCGATGGTCATAAGGTATATTGTTGTGACGACTCAAGCGTACAGCCTGTTGGCTCTGATAATAAAAAAGTTGGACAGATGTCCCCTAAAAACCTCGTAGCAACTACAATTGGTGATCAGCTCAGACTTCATACAGACTTTCGCTCAAAGGTTATTGGGGTGTCATACAAAGACCGTGCAGCCATCTTTCCTGCTGGGCGTTCTGCCAATGCCGCTTATTGGCTTGACACACAAAACCGACGTTTTATCACTTCTACTTATTACATGCAGCAGTTACCCGGCTGGGTGAAAGAGGTGAATAGGCAGCTTGAAAAGAACGAGGAATTTAAAAAGGTCGGTACAAAGGTTGGACTGTACCCACTTTGTGGACATCTTACTACCGATATGGCAATTGCTGCACTTAAGGGAGAGCAACTGGGTAAAAGAGACGTTACCGATATGCTTTGTGTCAGCTATTCACAGACTGATGTCATTGGGCATGAGTGGAGTACCCGTGGAGAACACACTGACGAGGCATATCTTGAGCTTGACAAGGACATTGAACGCCTGCTTGAAGCACTTGATGAGCAGGTGGGCGAGGGCCAGTATCTGGCTTTTCTGACAGCCGACCATGGTGCTGCCCACAACTGGAAGTTCATGCAGGACCACAAGTTCTCGGCAGGACCTTGGAACAGTGACCAGATGAAAGAACGTATATATGAGTCTTTATCTCACGACATAGGTGATGAGTCGGGATATATTAGTGATATTCTTGACTACCGCATTTTTATGGACTGGGACAGTATTCAGCTGCGTGGTTTAGTACTTGCAGACCTGGTTCATCAGGTGGTTAACGAAGTTCGTAAAGAGGAAAATGTCATTTTTGCTGCGGCATACGAAGATCTGGCTACTGAGGCTATGCCACCTCTTCTTAGGGACAGAGCATTGTTAGGTTACTATCCCGGTCGTTCAGGTGACATTATTTTCTTCCCCAAACCTGCGTTCTATGAGTTTGGACAATGGTCTTCACCTGTAGGTACTACTCACGGAGAGTGGAATCCATATGATGCACATATTCCCATGATTTTCTTTGGTTGGAATGTGCCACATGGTGCTTCACCACGTGAAACGCATATCACCGATTTCGCACCTACAATTTGTGCCATGCTTCATATACAGCAGCCAAATGCATCTATCGGTGAGGCTCTGGTCTTTGAATAAGATCTTTTTTATTTTTTATTTTTATAATGTACAAATCCGTTTTTAATCATCGCGAAGTAATCGTCTTTAAGCAGTTTACGCATAAAGGATGGTCACTCTTCGCTTGTCTTGGACGAGTTGTCGTCATCGGGGTACTGAGTGCTTCCACGCTCAGAAATGCCGATGCTGCAAGTCAAACATCGGTAATAACTGATGTGCAACCCGACGACTCCACTGCTGTACAGCGAGAGATGACGCTCGATGACATAGATGTCACCGCTTCGCGAGCACCCTTGGCTCTTGGCCAAGCAGCGAGAATGGTAACTGTACTGAGCCGTGACGAAATTCAGGCGGCGCCAGTACAAAGTGTTAACGACTTATTGAAGTATGTGGCGGGGGTTGACGTGCGCCAGCGAGGACCCTTGGGAGCACAGACCGATGTCACCATACGTGGTGGCACACAAGAGCAAATCACTGTTTTGCTTAACGGTGTTAACATCTGTGACCCACAGACTGGACACAACACCTTTGACATTCCAGTCAGCCTTTCTGACATCGTCAGGATTGAAGTGTTGGAAGGACCTGCTGCACGTATCTATGGTACTTCTTCGCTCATAGGTGCAATCAATATTGTCACTTTTTCTGCCGAACCAAACACAGGCAATAAAAGTATAAATGGAAAAGCAATGATTGAGGCTGGATCTTACGGCTATTTAGCAGCTGATGCAGCAATTAATCATACAACAAGCTTCGCTTCTCTACAAACACTAAAACAGGGATTATCACTTGGTTTTTCACGCAGCGACGGATATAGTCGTGCTAAGTCAGGGCAACTCAATAGTGACTACCAGGGTGTCAAGGCCTTCTGGCAAGGACAGGCTATCTTGTCCGATGCAACGTCTGTACAATGGCATGCAGGTACAAGCATTAAAGGATTTGGGGCCAATACGTTTTACAGCGCAAAATTTGATGAGCAATATGAACATACTGCGCGACTGTTTACTGCACTCCAGGCTCAGACGAATGTGGGCGCTTTCCACATTAAACCATCTATCTACTGGAATCGCTCACACGACAGGTTTGAACTCATACGTGGGCAGGAACAGACCGTTCCTTTCAATCGACATAGAACCGATGTCTTTGGATTAGCGGTCAATGCCTGGTTCGACTCCCCTATAGGACGTACCGCACTCGGAGCTGAGTTCCGTAATGAGGATATCCTCAGTACCAATCTCGGAGAGCCTATACAGTTTCAGACGGTTTCCCCGTCTGATAAATACAAGTGCTCTCTCAACCGGTCGAACCTCTCCCTACATCTCGAGCATAATGTCGTCACCAGTCATTTTACATTGTCAGCTGGTTTCGTTGCTGTAAAAAACACATGGAATCAAATGCCGTTTACCATTTATCCAGGCGTTGATGCCAGCCTACGCTTAGGTGACCATTTTAAGCTTTATGCTTCATATAATGCATCCTTGCGAATGCCAACGTTCACAGAATTGTATTATAGTGTAGGTGGACATAAAGCCGATAAGTATCTCAAACCTGAGGAGTTACAAGCAGTAGAGGCAGGAGTGAAATTCTATTCGACTAATGTCATGGCACGTATCTCTGCATTCCATCATCATCAGACCAATACCATTGATTGGATCTTGGATACACGTATGCAGGACCCGGTTTGGCAGAGTGTCAATCTCACCAAAATCAATACACTTGGTCTGCAGGCTGAACTCACAGTCAATCTACGCCATTCGGCATTCAACATCTCTTACTGCTATCTGAATCAACAGAAGGACGTCAATGAGTTTCTGCAGTCACGCTATTCCTTGGAATACCTCAGACATAAACTCGCTGCAAGATGGACGCTCCAGCTGCCCGCGCAGCTGAAACTCGTCCTTTCCGCACGTTACCATCACCGTACCGGATCTTATACCGATACCCAAGGCAACGTGTGTCAATACGATCCTTATGTCGTTTTCGACTCAAGATTACAATGGGACAGAGAGAATTATGTACTCTTTCTTGAGGCATTAAACCTCTCCGCAATACGTTATGTTGACTATGGAAATGTACCACAGCCAGGACTTTGGATTAATGGGGGAGTGAAGATCAGTTTCTGACCGTCGTTTCTACGTGCGCACCAAGCATCTCCTTCCAGGAGCGTAGGTACGCAAACCATTCTTCAGCTGAGTGAAAACCGAAAGACTCATTGGCAGAACAAAACGTGATGCCATAGTGTAACTCCGAACCTTTAGTTCCTACTACGAAAGCATAGTTACGCTTGTCTTTCGGCTTTTCACTTACCACGTGTTCACTCGGAATGCAAATACCCAGCCCAACCGTCTCACGCTTGTGACCAACCGAGTCCTTCGCTGAAACAGGCCAGTCGGTGCCCCAGCAGCCTCTCAGACCACTATGGTCGCTCCATTCCATCGAGTTCTTCACATTGATCATCCCAGTACAAAACTCATAGTCGCCGACCTCTCGGTCGAAACTTATATCCACCATACAGTCACGACGACCGGCATAAAGCGTATAGCGAGTCGTCATAGTGATACGGCTGCTGTCGCTCACACTCTCTGAGCGTGGAGCATTCCAGCCCCGGTCCTCAACCTCTACGATGGTGCGAAGCGGACCCGAAGCCACAATACTTAACGTCCGCTCCATTACGTCGTCAAGCATTACAGGCTCACTGCCGTTCCAGCCACGAAGCGTCCCCAAGCCTAAAGTCGAACCTACCCAAAGTACATCGTCACCATAACCCCTCGATTTCTGAACACTGTCCGGGTAGAACTGCGTCTCCTTCAGTTCAAGACCTTTATGGTATTTGCCATATATATCTACAGTCTGGCGGTGGTCAAAGTAAATACGGTAACCTACAAGACGGTTCTCAAAAGCAGGACCATGGTGGTGCAACTGCCAGTACGGATTCGTACCCTTCTTCACTGTCAGACTACTGATATAAAGGTCTTGCTTGTTCTCCTCCTTTATCTTTGGGTTCTTCAAGAGCATTTCTGCATATACCTCAGAAGCATAATGGCAAACACTGTCCGCAGCAACAAAACGAACACAGAACTCCTGCTGCTCGTTGCCCTTCAAGTCGGTCAGAAAACATAACTCATCCGCTACTCCGTCACCGTTCAGGTCATCCAGCTGATAAGGCACCTCAACACCACCATGCTCAATCTTTATTGCACGGTTACCGTATTCCCACGACAATACAACAGGATGACGCTCAATAC
>JAFPED010000233.1 GCA_017423565.1 Prevotella sp.
CACTTCCATCCCATTTCTCTGTCTATAAAGACTGTCATCCTGCTACCCTTAGCCGTTTGGTTGTTTGGTGCGCCAAAACTGGGGAAGTTAGAAGGACCAAACTGGTTTGTGGAGCGACAACTGTCTGTAGATTGTGAGTATTACTTCGGCAACTGGGACAAAGTAGTCAGTATAGTAGAAAACGACTCACAACGCACATCAGAGATGCTATTTTTCTATTACCTTGTGCAAGCCCAGCGTAATCACCTGCCAGAGACTCTCCTGCACTTCGACAGGCCAGAACTGGGAACCTTTTATGCCATTGGTCCAGAGACGCCTATTTTCACTATCAAGAACATGAATGAGCTATACTGGGCTTTGGGGGATATGACCTATACGGAACGAGCTGCCATGATGGGGCATGTCTTTTCACACAATAATCGTAACATCCGTATGATTAAGCGTCTGGCTGAATGTTCCATTGTAAGCGGGGACAGTGCTGCTACAAGGAAATATCTGGGTATACTGGACAAAACTATTACTTTGCGTAAATGGGCGCAGAACGCACCATCTGCAGAGCAATACAAGACGAAAGCCCAATTTGTCAATCGCAAAGACACCATTTCATTAGGTGACAACGCTCACAACATCATGATGCAGTTACTGGACTCCAACCCCAACAACAGAGTGGCATTGGACTACATCCTATGCAGCAACCTGTTGCTGAAGGACGTGCAGAATTTCAAACGCGACTATGACCGATACTGTACGGATATGGGACGTAGTCTTGATAACACACTGTACCAAGAGGCA
Source organism: Prevotella sp. (assembly GCA_017423565.1). Taxonomy (GTDB): domain Bacteria; phylum Bacteroidota; class Bacteroidia; order Bacteroidales; family Bacteroidaceae; genus Prevotella. The sequence continues at coordinate 793 of JAFPED010000233.1, forward strand.
CTATGTATATGGCTGGCAGCCAGTCATGCTCCGGAAGAGCAATGGCGACAATACATCAAAAGAGAAGATGTGTTGCAACGCTTTGCACAATACAACGAGCAACGTGGGCATCCGCGTTTCAAGGGAACCTATTGGTATTACTATGACAAAGCGACAAAACCAAAAATACAATGAAACAACATATCATCATTTTTCTAACTGTCATGCTGACATGGGTGGCCTGTACTCCCACACCGGAGAACGTACAACAGACCAACGACCTGCCACCCATCTATCCTGACTATACCGAAGTAACTATTCCTATCAATATAGCACCACTGAATTTCCTTGTCCGTGGTGCTGAAGCTGTAAACGTTGAGGCTGGCGACATAACAATAAACACAAATGGCGAAGAAGTAGTCTTTAACGAAAATGACTGGCATCAATTACTTGAGCAGAATAAAGACATCACCATTACTGTGACGGCACTCATGAACGGACAGTGGATTCAATACAAGCCATTCCATTGGTACGTGGTAGAGGACAAGCTTGACCCATGGCTGACATATCGACTGATAGAACCTGACTACGAAGTATGGAACAACATTCAACTGAAACAACGCTGTATAGAGAATTTTGACGAGGCTATACTGACTGATTATCGCCTACAAGAGAACCGTTGCATGAACTGTCATACCACAGGCAGCCAGAACCCAAACCTCTCAATGCTCTATGTGCGTGGCAAGGAAGGAGGAGCTATTCTTAATGAAAATGGCAATCTTCGCAAGCTGAATATTAAGACAGACGATATGGTCAGTGGTTCGGTCTATTTCGGATTTTCCCCTAACGGACGCTACATCACCTTCTCTACAAACGTCATCATACCTGCTTTCCATTCAAAGAAAGAAAAACGCTTGGAAGTATATGACTCGAAGTCTGACGTATATGTAGCAGACCTCAAAGAGAATCGTATCATACGGTCAGAATTACTCTGCGACTCTGCTGTATTGGAGACCTTCCCTACTTTCTCACCTGACGGGAAGTATATCTATTATTGTGCAGCGCCAATGGTGTCATTACCCATGGAGCTAAAGAAACTGCAATATGCATTGGTTCGTATCCCGTTTGATGAGAATACAGGGACGTTGGGTGAAGAGGTAGATACTGTCTTCTCTGGAGCAGCTATGCCGCAACCTGGGAAATACAGTGTCTGTCATCCACGCATATCACCTGACGGACAGCATCTGTTGTTTACTGTGCAAGACTATGGTACGTTCCCCATCTGGCATCGTGAGAGTGACCTGCGCATGATAGACATGCAGACAGGAGTGATTGACAGCTTAGCCATTGTCAATTCAGACATGAGTGACACCTACCATTCCTGGTCAAGCAACTCACGATGGTTTGTCTTTGCTTCCAAACGTGACGATGGACTTTACGGCAAGCCTTATTTCTGTTATGTGGATAAGCAGGGACGTGCACACAAGCCTTTCTGCCTGCCACAGCAGTCACCGACATTCTATGATACTTTCCTCAAGTCATTTAATGCACCGGAACTGGCTACGGGCCGCATACCTTTTGATGCAACAGACGTTAGCAAGGCGATGAAGAAGACTGCCGAACCATTCAAATAGCCCTACTTACTTTCTATACGCTTGTCAGAAAGTATCTCATGTCCAGCCTGACGCGCATCGAAATCTACTTTACGGCTGGTAAAGTCTGGGGTATTGAATGAATATACGGAACGTTCTTCGTACTGACGAGGATGGCGTTGTGGCAATAGGAACGGTTTAGTAAAATGTCCCTGATCATCAACAGAAGCAAAATAGAGACGCGAATAGAGTCCGTCTCCACGACGTGACGTAAACACCACCCAATGGGAATTGACATTCCAGTTATGATAACTATCTGCACGAGGACTGTTAATCTCGTCAATGGCACGTGCCTCACCAGTCTCTAAGTTCAAGAGCCACTGTTCACTCTCTTCATGCCATATAGAGAAATAACCATAGTCCATCAGCGTAAACAGCAAATACTTGCCATCGTATGAGGGACGTGGCCAAGTAAGGCTCTTACCACGAGCTACAGCATTGAACAGTGTATCAACCTTATTGCCAAAGCGTCCCTTATCCGGGTCGAAATCAATCTTACATAGGTTGTACTTCTCTTCACGGAAATCCATCGGGTATTCCTTCTGCAGACAAGTCATATAATACAATGTACGTCCATCAGGTGAGAAAACCGGCACGTTCTCTGACCAGTCTGGAGTCATTACAAGCGAATCACGAAGTGTCTCATGGGTCTCCACATTATATACAAAGATATCGGACGACAAGTCGAACACCTCAATACGATTCTGATTTGTTGCTGGCTGCTTTGGATCCAGCGTGATGTGGAAGCCCTGGCGTGTCTGATTGGTGGAGAAAGCACAATATTTTCCATTAGGATGCCAATAAGGATAAACCATCGAACCGCCCAACAGCTCATTCTTGGCCTGCAACCACTCACGGTTCACATCACGTTGTATCATCGTTGCTCCGTGCTCCCCACGTACGTGAAATACAAAACGATCAGGATTAGTACGATTGCTGGTATGACAGTTGACACACATGCCCGGCGCCTGAGTGTTCACGATGATAGCATCTTCGTCAAATGAACTTAGGTCACGTTGATATAATCCCATATGACTATAGACCTCATAGCCAGGAGCGATACGACGATAGGTAACACCCCATTCGTCAAGTGCATACGGACTAACGTGAATACTGAAGTCTTTATATTGCGTCCATACACCTTGTTTCAGCTGACAGACGGTAACGGTCAGTTCTGAACCCTTGTTTTGTTCCACGAGTTCATGCCACTCGTCTATGTCAAAACAGGCTTCCTCGCCATTAGCATGCAACTCACCACCTTTGGCTCCCTTTACTATGACATCCATACAGTCAAAGTCTTCACTGCCCATAGTAAAGTTCAAGGGTGCTATGCCAACAGGAATGGTAACACCAACATAGTCTGGAAAAATTGCAGGTAACTGATCTGACTGTCGTACATCCTTGGGACGCTCAGAACAACCAAAGACTATAATGAGGCAAACCAACGGCAAGAACCTCCATATCTCACTTTTTTTTCTCATACTGTCATCCTCCTTCATTTATTTTCCCATCAGATAGTACCATGTGCTGTGTCTGAACATCTCTGTTGCGCCCTGCTGATAAGCCTGCATGAACTGATTAAACTGCTGTAACATGGCTTCTGGAACAACACCTTGCGGTGGTTGCTGCTTCCTGCTGGCATAGGCAAATGTTACCATCTCCTGACAAATACGCGGTGAATACCCGGGATGTGTCTGGGAAACAAACATCATATAGTTCATAAAACGGTTTAAATCACGGTCAAGCACAGGAAACATCAGCAAATACTGCAAAGCCAAGGTATTATCCTTGTCTGCCATTAATAACTGACCACAAATCTTATCCAACTCACGGTCGCTAAACAGGAAATCTTCCTTGATACGTTTCTTACGCATCTGACCATATAATGGATGGTTATTTATTTGTTGTTCCTGACCAAGTAAAGCCTCTGTACGCTGAGCCCACTTACCATAGAACATGGTTTTCTCAAGCATCTTCAGGTACTTTCGTGCCACCTCATAATTACCATTTATAAGATTGGTCTCAGCCAGACGACGGACACAACGCACACTTTTATTATAATTAGGTATGGCCTCCATGGCTTCGAAGGCGAAACGCTGGGCAGTGTTTACCAGACCTAACTGGAAATATGCCTCACCAGTCACGAGTGTTGTGGTATAATTACGCTCGAATGGTGGCAGCAGGCCCTGACCGCCACGTTGATAGAAGTCGAATGCCCGCGTTGTCAGTTCTCCCTTCATTGCCAGTGCCAGGTTAGTAGCACAGACACTCATGGGAAGGTCTGGCGTCTGTTGTTCTGCCTTCTTTATCACAGCATCCCACTGCTGAGTGCGCACCAGATAGTCATACTCTATCAACTCATAGGTCTTGGCATCGTAGTTTGTTGGCACAACAGCCAGCATCAGCACCGTCAGCGCCACCACCTGCACACCTAATAGAGTGTAATGTGCCTTGCCCACTTTAATCTCAGGCAAGAAACGTCCACATAGTGGCAATGCTACTAATAAGAGTTGCAGCAGAATCATCAGCAGCATGAAAGACTCAAAGAAACGATAGTACCCCAGTCCGCAGAACAGTTGGGATACCGTATAAGGGACAATCAGGCTACTTAACAAGATGCATAACACTCCATAGACAACAGCAGCTACAGACAAGAGGGCATCACGTAGTATCGGTTTCTGCCCAGATAATGGCAGATAGACGGCTAACATGAGTACAACAGGTCCACAAACCCAATAGACCAACGGTACCAGTATCAGCAGGCATAGTGCAACAACGCTTAAGCGTTTCATCCCTAAACTTTTCACACAAGCCATCACTGACAACACCATTATCAAGGCAAGTGGGAATGCCAGCAACAAGCTTTGATCTCCCATCATATACCAGGTTACCAGAGAAGGCAGGAAACTTAACGGGTACCACGTTTTGTTCTGCTGGTCCATCAGTCGCCACACTAAACGCTGCATCAGCACCAGCAACAAAGCGATGATGACTGCTCCGAAAACTACATTATTATAGAACTGAACAAGGAATTCAGACAAATAACGGGCTATCCCGCCTGGCTCGGCCAAACGAGTTGCCAGGTAGTCACTATCGAATAGGAACAGCTGGAACTGCTCATGATAGCTGAGGGCAAAGGGATATCGTTGCCACCAGAACAGGAAGACCGCCATTCCAAAAAGCAATGACAGCAACCAAGGCCAAAGTTTATTTTTTAACTGGCTCATTCGTGTCTGCATCCATCTCAACAACCGTTCCGTCAGGCATCGTACGCTTATAGGTCAGAGGGAAGTGCTCATCCAGGAAGTCATGCAGCAAACCTTTCTCCATGTTAGCAGACATCCTACGAGAGAACTGTTTGTAAGCCAGTCTCATGGCCTGTAGTTCAGCATTAATGCTATCGGAAAGTGCGATATTACCACTTGAGCGTGCATCCAAAGCGCGTTTGCTCATCTGGCCAGACTTAAATCTGAATGTCTCTGTAACAGTTTTCCAGGCCTCCAAAGAGTCATTCTGCTTGGTACCGCTGGCATGACTGACTGTATCGATAACTACAGAAATATCACCAGGCTCCGCAATAACCAGCAGGGTCTGGGTTGCATAACGATAATGATAGTCCATCAGTATCTTATATATCTGTGGTGAGTCGGGCATAAACTCAAACTTACCATCCTTTACCTCCATGCTGTCAACAGTCTCTGCAGTAGCAGGACCTTTCAACGGTACAAGGAAGATACGCTTGCCTTCATACTCAGGACCAATTACGGTGCCATGGATGCGACACCAATTCTTACTCTGCTGTTGCTCACAACTAACAAATAATGTGACAGCAGCCAATGACATCATAAAAAAGATTAGTTTCTTCATATTGGTTTTGATTTTTATTTTATTTTCTGATTGTTACGGGAACACGCTCGTTGGCATAGACCTGTCGATGGGCTTCACGTACATTGAAATCAACCTTGACTTTGGTAAAGTCGGGCACATTATAGGAGTCCATCATGTCACGATAGTACTTACGAGGCTGGCGCTGAGGCAATAGGAACGGCTTGCCAACCTTTCCGTCTGCACCGATATGGGCAATATACAGCCGGCCATACATACCATCTTCTCGTTTCGATGTAAAGACAAACCAATGGGAATTACTTGACCAGTTATGGTAACTGTCCGTATCATCACTATTCGCTTCGTCTATGGAACGTGTCTCACCGGTCTGCAAATCCATCAGCCAGAGGTCTGCATCTTTATGGAAGACAGGGAAATTACTGCGACTGGTCTGGCAATACATGAGCCACCGACCATCGTATGACGGACGTGCCAGCGTAAAACTCTTATCCATCATCGGCCCATTAAGTAAGGTATCCACCACCTCACCAAACTGTCCCTTCTCCGCATCGAAAGAAATACGGCAAAGCGAACATTTCACCTTCTCATACTCTGCTGGTACGCGGCAAGAATCTGACGTGCTATAATAGAGGGACTTGCCGTCAGCAGAGAAGGCAGGAAAGATTTCCAAATGACTGGTTGTCATCAACTGAGGTGAAAGAATCAGCTCATTACTGCGCACATCAAGCACCACGATATTACTAAATTCATGATATGCCTCTATACGTTGGCCTTTACC
>JAFPED010000234.1 GCA_017423565.1 Prevotella sp.
TCTCTTTCAGTTGGTTCCCGTTCAAACGCATGATATTGGCGTTCTTGACATAGGCCATGTACATCTGTGTGTAGTCCAAGTTCTTTAGGGTTCCTATGAACTCATCAAGTGTCTCGGAATAGGTTGAGAACTGCTGTGAGGTCGGATTCTTGATCAGGTCACCTTCCTTCCATGGCTCGGCTGCGCTCATCACACTGTTCAGCAGCGATTTCTGAGGCTGCATATTGAGGTGGGTGGAGATCCAATTCCACCCTTCCTTAAGGGATATATTCTGCGTTTCGGAACCGGAGGTGGTGAAGATAATAGGATTATCGGCACCGCAGCCATAGACATTGCCCGGCACGAAGGTAATCTTTTCGCTCGTAGAGAGGTTAAGCACCTTGCCCGTGGAAGCCCGCCATAGCAGGAAGTTCAGGTCCTTGTCCTTCATTGCTTCGCTACCGTTAATGGTCATAAAGACTTCGCTGGTGTTGGTGGCGTTGCTGAAGTTCACATTCGTCATTCCGACACACTCGTTACGGAAGATGGCAATAACTTTGTCATTGCTATCTGTGTCATAGATGTCGTCAACAAGCACCTGTCCGCATAGAGACATGTTGAACGGATACCTGTTCTTGTCCGGTTCCTCGTACGGGCAAACGGCAGTAACATGATAGGTCACTTTCAGCGGTTCGGAGAGTCCGTTCTCGTCGGTTACATACACCATATCGGTATATTCGCCCACCGGCAAAGTGGTGTCGTAATAGAATCTCACGGTGTAGTTATCGATAGGCTGAATAGTGCCATATTGCTGCTCAACGGTGAGCCAGTCGGGCAAGGACTCGATGGTGAACTGGTGGCGTTTGCCGCTGTTGTTGACGATGCGCATATCGCGATAGTTGTAGTTGTCAAACTCCGAACCATAGGTTTGCCATAATTCCATTGTCCGGCTATCCCAAGTCAGACTGTTGCGGTCCACGTATGCCACCCACGTTACCGGCGAAGGCATCGGGTTACCGTTGAGATCCTCTACATCGCGTACGGTGACATAGACAGTCTGCTTGTTAATTTCGCGGTCATGCATAAGCAGGTTGATGAGCAGTTCGTCTTGGTTGAATGCCCAGTCGAAGTTGAGTTTCGAGAGCAGTGCGTTGCCTGCCACAGGAGCATAGTTTGTCTTGTCAGCCAATTCATTTACCATTTTACCATTTACCATTTTCTCATTTATTAGCGGCACCTCTTTGTCCACTATGTTCCCGTTCGGGTCTTTGAAGACTCGTTGGTCGTTGGGACTGAATACCAATTCAATGACACCGTTGGCGTTCTGCTTCTGCTCTTCAAAAGGCAGGTATGCCATCAGACCCATCTCGTCGCCTACCGGTGAATGGTTGCCGTATTCCTCAACAAGCGTCTTTGGCAGAGCCTGCTCGAAGATGGCGAACTCATCAATGTTTCCTTCAAAGCCGTTTCCGCCGAAGTACATTGCTCCGGTGATACCAGCCAGTTCGATGGCAGCAAAGGAGGCAGTCATTTTGCCGTCAAGGAATACTGACACGTTATTATAAGTACGGTTAACAGAGAGCGCAAAGTGGTGCCATTCGTTGTCCTTTATTTTCCCGACAGAGGTTATCAATTGGTCGGAGTGCAGCACGAGGTTGCCTTCCACTAATGTCAGCAGTGTACCTATTGAGTCATTGACTCTGCCGGCGGAGAAGATGTCTCCTGTATTGCTTGTTGGGCGGAACCAAAGCATCAGTGTCTCGTCATAAACCTTAGAGCGTCCGAGCAGGTTGCCGTTGAGTTGGACGCGCTCTCCGCTATTGATAGCAAGTGAGATGCCTTTGGGCAGATTCCACGTGGCGCCATGTAATGTGAGCGTAGCTCCTCCGGCTTTGTCGGTAAGTTGCGTCCCATGTCCCTCAGCCATCGGATAGTACGCTACGAGTTCGAGCTCGTAGCCGGTGAGATAGTGCAGGTTGGTGGCGGCTACTTCCTCCTGCGTGAGGGCTTTTGACCATAGGCGCAGTTCGAGCATGTTTCCGTCAAGTCCACGTCCGAACACGAGCGGTGCGCTGACATCATACGTCGTACCTGCCGGCAACTTAGCGGCATTAGGGTCAGTCATATCCATCGTACCGGCGAAGAAGCGTATCTCGTTTGTCTCGTGGTTATAAGTGATGCACACGCGGGTGAAGTCGAGCATCGTATCGAGCGGCTTGGAGTAGATTTGCAACGTACCAAAGCCGACCATTAGGCGGTTGTCGGCGGTCAGTCCGAAGCGCACGCCTGTGCCGTCAGTACCATGTTCAAAGAAAGTATGTTCCCTGTTGGCGGTTGTTGGTTTGACGAGCATATCGAGTGTGAACGAGCGTCCGCTGAGCGAGCGGCTCACTAGCGAGATAGCATAGGACTCTGCAGTGCCGTCGAAGTGGACAGACGCAGCGGTGGTGATACCCGTGGCGTTCGTCACACCTTTGATTTGGAAGTTATTGTCGGGATCAAGGTAGTTGCCGGCAATTGGTTCGTTGAAGCGTAGCTTGAGGTTGTCGCCCACGCCAAGGATGGCATTCACCGGTTCGGGTTCGCCAAAGACGCGCGGCGGACGGGTGTCTTTCGTTCCACTGATGACAGGTGAGGACTTGGTTACGAAGCCCGACCCGTAGCGGCAGAACGTTACAGCCCGCAAGTCATATTGTTGCTCCATCGGGTCACGCTCGCCATAGAAACGGAAAGGCTCAATGCGTCCGTTGCGTATCATTGCCTTGTTGCCTGTGGCAAGGTTATAGAGACTGTCATCGGCGTAGAATGAACATTGGTTAACCCAATCGTCTTCAGATTGTGTTGAGAGTTTGTATTGGAACTCTATATGGTCGAAGTTCTTATGGTGAATATCAAACTCGTCAATCTCCACCGGCAGGTAGTAACCAACAGAGTCGTGTGCGGAGAGGGTGTTCATTATCCAGTTCTGACGCGGCATAGAGATAGACACATCGCTGGATACCGGCAAGAAATGCACGGAGAACTTCAGCATAGTATTGGTCTTGGGGCAGTCCGAAAGTGAAAAGCCGAGTGTGAGATTGTTGTAGTCATCGACTGTACCACGTTCTACTTCAACTGTTTTTACCACTGCCTGTCCGGGAACCAAGAACACGGGTATAGCATTGATAAGCGGTGCACCATCGACATACACTTTGGCTCCGTCGGGGTTAGAGTCTGCCCATAAAGCGAGGTTAAAGAGCGTACCTGCAGCACCTAAACCGGCTTGCACTTGTCCGTTGTTCATCAGCGTTACACGGAAGGTGGCTCGCTTGTCAGGTTGCACGCCTGTCTGCTCGTAGGTATCGATGGACATCTCAGGTTTGTCAACCCACTGTGTTTCGTTGTTCAGTATCGTACCCTCGTTGTAGAACTGCGTTTTCTCTTCTGCCTCGTGTGGACAATAAGTACTTCCTGCTACGGTATAGAATACGTACGAGCCATAGCGGAGATCATCGTTATCGGCTTCGCCTACATTCTCACGAATAAACTCTGTACGCGTGTCCCATACACTGTCGTATGGCGCGCGATAAACAGAAACGGTGATGTCGCCGTGACTATCTGCTCCAAGAGTGAAACCACTCGTCTTCTTGACCGTCTGCTCTTGTGCCGAGTTCATATTGTTATCATAGGAGAAGATAGGATTGTAGTCTAGTGAGAACTTTGACGTGTTGGTTTTTGTGCCGAGCGACTGCTGTTCTTCTCTGTCGGTCGGGTCTGCTCCAACACCTTGTCCTTCCGGACGTGCTAAACCGTTGATGGCTTGTGCAACCGTGGTACCAATCTGGTCTTTGCCCATGTCTTTGAAGAATTTGACTATGTTCTTCATATCTTTGAGCAGTTTCTGTCCGACTTTGGCGCTGTTGCTTGACCAATAAGACCCCACAAGGTCACCGCCTTGTGGCATCTCATTGTATTGCGCAGAAGCGTTATAAGTATCAGTGTGAGTGATGGTTGCACCACTGCTTACTGACCATGTACCAACCTCTGAACCAGCCATACGTGCCATCACTTTCTCTTTCTCGTTCTGATAGAGAATAGTAACCCACTGCGTAATCATATTATCCAATGCTGCAACGCGATTGATATAGGCATGGTCGGAATTGGTTGGTGTCAACATCTTGTAGGTGTTGTATGGCAGAGAGTCAATAAGACTTACCTTGTCGTCAGACGAATAATACCAATAAACCGGCTCGCCTGTTTGGTCGGCATAGGCTTGAGCTGCCTCTTCGCTGTCAAAATTCATAAGTAGGTTTTGACGCTCTAATGCAAGTTGAGGTATGAGAGTATTAAGGATATAATATTGTGTATAGACGAATGTGCCTGCCACAAGTGAACCGAGCACAACCTTCTGACCTGTAACCAAATAGTAGTGTTTGCCGTTGGAGTCTGTACCCTGTGAGAGTATTTTCATCAGTCCGGCATTGAAGGCAGGCTGACGTGCGATGAACATACTATCGCTGATGATGCTGACTGTCTTGGCTTTACCGGCTAACTGTCTTATGGTAGTGCCGAGGAAGACATCGCCATTACTGCTCACATTATCTTTGGCTTTGCTACTGCTGGTTGAGATACGGTCGGTGGTGGTAAAGGTATAGTTGTATTTATACCCCCATTTCCATTCATGCGTGATAGGAAGTGTGAAGCTTAGTTGGCGGCTGCTCTCGTATGTTGAACCAATATATGAACCTGCGCCTTCGGGTGCTGCCACAGCACCAATGTCCTGCGAGACGTTCACACCCCATTGGGGGGTCAGTTCGACACCTATTTTCCAATCGTAAGTTTCGGTGTATGTGTAGTTGTAGGTTGTACCGCTTTCGACCCATGCTGACGAGCCGTTTCCTCCCGGGTCGCGAACTATATCGAGTAACACTACTTCACTATCTGCTGAGGTCAGGTCGCCGTTCTGTATGTCAGTGCCACTGACAAAGGCTTGGAACACTTCTGTTTCCACATAGTTGCCTTCCACTTGCAGGGCGGTACTGACAGTTCTGAGAGCGCTCTCGCCACTATTCTCCGTGTCGATATCCTCTACTTCGAGTATAACCGACTTGTTCTGTCCTTTGCTGTCGAGGGTATAGTCTTGATAGGTGGTTGCAGATTTGAGTCCGTTATGCACTCTGACACTTCCGCCACGCTGCGGCACTTCGTCTAAAACACCCGACAGCGGGTCGTTGTTGTAGTAATAACGCTCAAACGCCTCTGCTATAAACTGATACTTACGATTAGCAATGAAAACAGGGTGTCCAAGCAGGTAAGTAACCGAGCCATCCGACTGTTTTTCATATAGACTTACTTTCTGTTTGTCCTGCAGGTTCAGACTGCTCACTTCCATCTCTTCCTCACCGTAGCCGGCTTTGTCCAAACCATACAGCACCTGCTTGAGAGTTACTACTACGGGCGAGTGATAGATGCAGTCATAGACAGCGTTGTAGTGTATTGAATCACCATCTAACAAGCCTCCTTGAGAGGCAATACCGCCGGTATAAGGATAGTTAGAAACAAATTGCTCGTCGTTTGATTTTTGTACCACTGTTATTGTTTCGGCTGTCTTATTGCATTTGCCTATATATTCGGTCAGAGGCGCATTAGTGAGGTCGAAGGTCTCGGAGCCTTGTCCGGTACCAAACAACGTAGCATAGCCGGTGGCTGTTGCCTGAATGACTTTGTATTTTACAGGGAAAAGGTCCACTTCAAACTCACCCGTTTCCGAGTCAGGGTGAATAGTGATGCGCTTTTTCTCAAAGAGCGTGTGGGTCGTACCGACTATGCGTTCTTTGTTAACTGCGAGCGAGTCGGTCAGATAGACGATGTGGGAAATGGTCTGTTGTATAGTGTCTCGTGAGAGGTCATCAGGGTCGTGGACGAGTTGCGCTGTATTGTCGCCCTCGAGTTGCAGCACGAGTTGCAGGTCGTCTCCGAGGTTGTTGGTTCCTAAACCGAAGCCGCGAGGCAAGTCGCGCTGGTCGTTACCGCCGGCTACGCGTCCTACAAGTCTAACTTTGGTCTGGTCGTAGAAACGCACACCGTCAAGTGCTTTAGCAAGCGCAAACTCTTCTTCTCCATCTTCCACTCGCAGGATACCATCGCCCTCGAACACGTGTCCGGGTTTGAACACTTGCAGTCGGCAAGGTTGGTGCAATGGCAGTATCAACTCAAAATTTCCGTCAATACCACTTGTAAGCGGCGTGTTGCCACGACGCACCGTGTCGCCGTTTAGCAGGAACATTGCTCCGGCAACAGGGATAGTGCTGTTTTTGTATAACACTCTACCTGTGAGCCTCGTGGAAGAGGTGTTCATAAAGTCTATTCCCGAGGCGACAGCATTGTTTGTAGATAGCGAAATGCTTGCCGTTCCGGCAGAGGAGCTGTTGAAAGAGAATGTACCATACTGGTGTGTCGGTACTACAACATAACCGGATAGGTCGGTGTTTGTGCATTGACATTCGGTTGGTTCAGTAGCAGTTGCACTGAAATTGATTTGATTGAGTATTCCTATTTGATAGTGGGTATATGAGCAGTCAATGGAGAAATGTCCAGTTACGGTAAATGAACTGATGGCACTGGAACAAAGAGGGGAAATGGATTGCACTTGCAAGACCGTACCTACCGCATATTCGTAAGTACCTTCATTCTTGCTATTCCAATCTTCCAACACATTGCCGTTCGCATCTAACACACGGAATTGAGTTTGTTTCTCGGGGGTATTCATGCCGAAATTGGAAGAGTATGTGATTTTGATCTTAGCCTTTTCGCACTCCAAGGCGGCGTACTCCAAACTATCGAACTTATATGCTCCGCTTGCGTTGGTAGTCATGGTGCGTATTGTATTGCCGCTGCCGTCTTGCAGTGCGACCGTTACGCCTGCCATGCCGGTGTTGTCGGGCATAAGTATAGTACCGCTTATTTCTCCGTATGGAGTGCGCCAGCCCTCTGCAGTAGCGTAGTTGCCTGTGCTCTTGCCGTTGCACACATACTGCGTCTGTATGGTATATTCGTAGTGAGTATTAGGCATTGCGCTACGGTCAATATAACTATTGTCGGTACCGTGATAGATCGTGTCAGCAGCCTCGTCGCTACCCACTGCCTTGCGCAGTAGTATATATTCGTCCACTGCATTACTGCTTGCCAGCCAACGCAGAAGCACACCTGCTTTCATTGCTGTTGTGGCATCACCCTGTGAGGCTACAAAACTTGTTATTGTGGCAGCCTCGTCGAAATAGAGCGACGGACCGCTTATCTCTATCGGACGTAAAGAAGCAGAGTCTTGCACGTGCAGGTCAGAACGCGATTGGTCAATTCGAATACTATATTTATAATGTGAGCACCCTTGGTTGGCAATGTCGCTATAGGTGGCAATCCATGAGCCATCAGCCTGACGGCGAATGCTGTCCTGAGGAATGATGAACTCCATCGTCTGCCCTGTTTCCTCGATTGTGCGCAGAAGGATGAGTTGAGCCGTCTTGTCCCACATACAACGACCATAATCTTCCGGTTTAACCTCACGAGGCATCAGTTTAATCAAGCTGTCTTTAACAGTGTATAAGAGGTTGCGTATCTCTGTTGCCACATTTTCGTCAACTTGCGATTGCGATGCTTTTACCATTTGGGCATCTAATTTGCGCTTGCCGCTTTGCGGATAGGCGTAGATGGTTATCTCGCACGATTCAGTGAGAATAAACGGCATGTAAAAAGTCCACTCAAAGTTTCCGTCTTCGTTGTTGTAGATATCCATACGACTGTTTTTCGGGAACTGGTACCAACCCGACAATAAGTACCTGCCTTGTGTATAATTCTTACCGTCTTTGGTGACAGAATAAGTAGTTCCGTTTTCCGGACTTGCCACATCGCCTTGCACTACATACTTAACATATACCTCCACATATTCGGAATCGTCAGTAGTAATAGAGGCTACGGTGTTTGATGATTGCACCGTGAATGTTGCTTCGAACATCGATGCGCCATGTGCAAAAGGTTCTGTCGAACAATCAATTACAGTATTACCGGTCAAGGTGTGTCTGCTTTCTTCGCCATTGTTGTAGCAATAGCCGTGAGTGTTTTTTACCTGTACGGTACTGTTCATCGGGAATTGATAAGTACCGGCATTAAGATATGTCCAATCTTGATACACACTACCATTTGCCGTTACCACTCGAAAACAAGTACTTCCTTCGGGATTAACCTTGTTGTAATCAGCTTCCAACATTGAGTATTTGATGGTTACGTTAACCATAGATTCTCTGAGCACTTTGTTGATATAGCACGACAATGTACAGTCATCTTTGTCGATAACGGCTCCGGTCGGTTCTTTATTCTCTATCTTGAAACGGAAATTAACCCTGCGATTATTTTCATAGTCAGCATCGAGGGTATATGGCTCTTGATTGTCAGCAAGCGGTGCAAGGAAATTCATATTCTGAAGCGTAGCCGTATGCACAAATTCGCTATCCCACCCCCATACAGATGCCGAAGCCCGGCGCACACGATAGAAAACGGGAACGGACGGCATCAGGATATGGTTAGACATCAGCTTGACGCTCAATTCAGCCAGTGGCTCATTGTTGGTATCATATAGCGTATAATGTGGGTCTGATACATTGTAATACCTTTCATCATACACCACATCCTGCGACTGAGCGTTGCCCGTCCAAGAACTTCGGTCGCTGTCGGTGTAGGTATAAACGCCCGATGAGTCGCGCTTCATCTGCACAATACTGATACGCTGTGCATCGCTAAAGTCGCTCTGCATAGCGCGTTGCAACTCAAAATAGTCACCATCTAAGATGTCTTTCAAGAAAGGATTTTTGATTGACCACCGAAGGATATTATTGCCGGTGAAGGTTCCGGTGCTGTCTTTTTCTGTCCTTGCAGCAAAGTTATAAATGCGGTGATAAGGCAGAATATCAACATCGGTGGTGGTTACCTCCATCGTTGATTCAGTGTCAGCATTGCGCACCACGGTGAAAGTGGCAGTGAGGTTTTTCTGCACCGTGTCGTTGGTCGGTATATAGATAGTACCAGAACGCTCAACATCCCTTGACACCACTTCTGACGGATTGAACGAAGTGTAGTAACTGACGGGGTCTTGAAACACCATATACGGCACTGCTGCATAGCCATAACCAGCCACACCCTTCTCGTTAAAAGTATATAGATATGGGGTGTATAATTGCGGTGATATAGTGTTTGTCTTACATGTCAGGTTACTTGCAAGCGTCCAAGAATAGTTATACCATTCATTCTTAGACTTCGACCAGCGAATAGACACTGTTATACCTACGCTGAAAGTATCTTTTTCTAAAGATATAGGCGGATACCAATCCAACTCAAGGAAGGTAACATGGTCGTTGCCGTCTGCCTCTTTCTGAACTACTATTAGCTTGTCAGACATAGTGCCATTGTCGTGAATATGATGGTTGACACCATTTGCCATCGAGGTAACGATGATGTCGCCCATGCCGTTTAATAGTTTGACGTGGGCTGTACCTTTGTCAGAGTCTTTCTCGTTTTCGTCATACGGGTCGGAGCAGAAATTGGCAAAGGTAGTTTTGGTATCACTACCTTTTTTTTGATACCAGATGGTACTTGACTCGTGGATATAGAAGTCGTAACTCTTTCCATACGCCCATACCGGCAGGACGAAATGTACACGATCTACTCCGGTCGGGTAGGCTTTGTAATGATCCTCTTTCTCCAAATAGTCATTAGCATACGCACCCTGCGGAGTGAACCACAAGGCACATAATATCAGCAGTGCGCCACATCCCTGTAGCCACCGACTTTTGGTGTTCGATAATAGTTTCATATGTTTATTTCTTTTTTGTTTCGCACATAAATCCGCACTTCACTGCACGCTTTTGTTCCGCTGTCGTGCCGTCGCTGGCGCGTTCGCTACTATAGGAGAAAATCTTGTACTCCGAGCCGTTCAGCTTGTAGTACACATACGACTCGCCCTGGTCGTTGGTGGATACATAGTAGTCGTATGCACCACGCGAGTAAATAGGTAACTTGAA
>JAFPED010000235.1 GCA_017423565.1 Prevotella sp.
AGAGTGGGGTATAGCCGGCATACTGTATAGGAGCATCGTCCCAAACGAAACGTATCTTCGGACATACGGCACCAATCGTCGGTGTCTGTTCCAACCTGTCAATCAGTGGTTGTAGGAGAACACTCCTCTCTTCACAGCTCTTTCCTTGAAATAACAGCGTATCATTGTTAATGAAAAACAGGTATTTCCCATGTGCAGCCCTGATGCCAACGTTATTGCCACCAGCAAAACCTGCATTCCTTTCGTTTCTTATGACTGTGATATGTGGAAAACGTTTCGTGAGTTCGGAAGCTTCATCTTGAGCGGAGGCATTATCTACCACGATTACCTCAATTGACTTGTTGTCTGTGGGTAATGTGTCAATCAATTCACAGGTGTCTTTCAACCCATTATAATTGATAGTGATGATCGATAATAACTTTTCACTCTCCAAAACTTAACTTTTAATTGATGAATATTTTATACTCTTAAAGCTTTCTTCTTCTCTAATTTCAGTCGTTTCTTCTCTTCCTGCTTGGCAAACAAGGATTCTTCATATTCCTTCCATTCGCCTTCGAAGAAAGGAAGTGCATAGACAAGTGCCAGTCCTCCATAGAACACCAGACAGTTAGGGAACTGCATCAATACCTGGTTACCATATCCACCAAGCTGTATGGCCACAAAAGCACAGCATAAGCCAGAACCTATCCCTCGTAGGGATGGACTTTTTATCTTAAACAATACCACCCAGCAGGCTCCAATGAACATGATGGCAGTAGTGATAAGGAAAAAGGTGATACCAATGATGCCTGTGTGCTGCCAGATGAATACATACTCCGAGTCAGGAGGTAATGTGGATAGCTTTCGGTATTTGTTGTTGGCAGGTACATTGTCATAGTTCATACCTATGCCGATGCCCCAAGGAGCTTCTGCCAGATATTTCCTCATGGTTTCCTGGTTGACGGTTCGTGTAGTTGCAGAGGCATCACTTCTGTTAAATGCACTACGCATACGTCGTATTGACTGATTGCTGTTGCCAATTGTCGTAAATGCTAATAAGAATACGAACAGACCAAAGAAGATGGTTAGCGGAACAGCTATCTTGAACGATTTCGACAGGAAGATATAGACGGTGATACCTGCAAACAAACAGAAGATTGCCGTACGTGTGCCAGAGGGGAACATTGCCCATGTGCAGCCTGCACCTACTAAAAGGAAGAAGATGCGGTGTTTCCATATTCTACTGGTAAGGGCAAATATGAGAAATGCTACAGCTGTTGAGGCCATACCGATACCGAAGTTGGCTGCATCACTGTATATGGAGAAATAACGTATGAGTGTTCCTCCATAAAGGATATGTGTTGTACGTCCACGTGACTGTAACCAAGCATTCTCTGCATCTGTAAATCCAAAGGTTTTCTGCTTCCAAAGCCAGAAGACGGCAAACAAAGCCAGTCCTCCCCATATATATAAATATGTGGTAAGCTTCTTGGGGTCGGTAATATAAAGTATATACACCATGAAGGCATAAAGCAGCTGGAAGGCCATCATACGTGCTCCCGTGTACCAGGCACCAACATTGATGCCCAATCCGCAGGTATCGTTCAGTACCTCGATGGTGCAAAATCCACACCAGATTAACAGAGACCACAGCATGATGTTGGCCGTACGTTCGAACTTCAGTTCTTCCACCTCGATAATGGCGAGGATGAGCAAAATGATTTCCAGCAATTCGTTAGGTACGGATGCAGGGAAGTTGAAAGGCAAATTCTTGAACTGAATGAAGTAGTTGACAAAGCACAGGGTCCAGAAGACAAACATCCTGAACCTGAAGGTCATAATGATGGCCAGTGCAATGACAGGAATGAAACATACCAGGGCGAAACCAGTAATGCCCATCGTATAGAATTCGTATAAAGCAAGCAAAAACAGGAGAAAGAGTAGTAGTACTCTTCCTCCATGGTTTTGTGCGTAGCTTTTATAACTTGTTCCAGATATGTTCATTTACAAACGTTTATTGAGCATGGGTGTTTTCGGTTGCTGTCAGACCTAACTGCGAGACACGATAGACAAAGTTCTTGAACTTCGTATATGGTGGCAACTGACCTGTAAACTCCTCTACGGCATAGCGGCTGGCCTCAGTCAGATACATATAAAGGCTGTCCTTGTTTTCTAACTGTGCTTCCAGTTCCTTGAGGGCTTTCTGGTCAACATCTTTCCACGTACGGTTGGCGCGTGTTACCATGAGGTTGACGGTACCCATGTTCAGCAGGGCGGGAGCAATGGAGTTGTCGTTCAGGTTGGGATATTCCACGATGGCAATCTCATCGGGCAGGATGTCTGCACACAAATCCTTGATGTCCTTGGCCATGATGTAACGGCTGTCTTCGGCCAGGAAGTCTTCATCATAGGTGAGGCGACGTACCTGCAGGCCAATGGATATCCAGTAGTTCTCCAGTTCCTGTGCCAGATAGCTCTTTCCGTTGGCAGCGTCAGTAGATATCAGGTTGAGCACATTCTGCTGGCCTTCCTTGAAGTGGGGGAGCAGTGCCTTGCTCAGTTGGCGTAATGCCATATCTGATATGGTTTTATTGTAGCGACGATAGCGCAGGTTGCTTTCTTTGGGGAAACATCCCATGACAGGTATCTTGGTGATACGTTCTGAGCGCATACGGTCGCGCAGTGTACGGTCAAGCAACTCGATGATGAAGAAGTAGAGTGCTGTCAGCATGAAGGTCAGCAGGAACGCACCCAAGAGAATCATCAGTCGGTTGGTTGGCTGGGCGTTAAGTGGGAACATGGGTGGGTTGAGCACGCGCAGTGATGCTGTGGTCATCTGCAGGTTACGTTGGCGCAGACGTGCTGCGTTCAGTGCCTTCAGCATCTCCATGTAGTTACCTTCGATGAACCCGATGTGACGGTCCTTACGGTCGATTCTTGCTCCAATGGGCGCATAGAACAAGTACTGCTGGTCAAGTCGCTGTTGCATGATGTCCTGTGCGTTAGCCATGGCCTTTGCTTTCTCCAACAGG
>JAFPED010000027.1 GCA_017423565.1 Prevotella sp.
CTGTCATAGGCGTACAAGCACAACTGCTTTATAAGATTTCGGGTAACGGACTGACCAAACCCTCGTATATCATTGGCACCTATCACCTGGCTCCTGTATCGTTTGCTGACTCCATACCAGGCTTGCAGGATGCGCTGAATGCATGCGAGCAGGTATATGGTGAGCTGGATATGACAAACATGCAGTCAACGGAAAACATGCAGAAGATGCAGGCTGCCATGATGTTGCCAGAAGGTAAAACTCTCTCAACACTGCTTAGTGAAGACGAGATGAAACGTCTGAACGTTGTGTTAAAAGACTTGCTGGGTGTCGATATGTCCAACCCCATGATTGCCCAGCAGTTAGGAAAGATGTCACCTATCGCCCTTCATACACAATTGTCGCTGTTGGTTTTTATGAAAACACACGAAGGGTTCAACCCTCAGGCTACGTTCGACGGGTACTTCCAGCAGGTAGCACAGCAACAGGGAAAGGCTGTCGGCGGACTGGAGACAATGGACTTCCAGATTAAGACTCTCTATCAAGGACAGACGCTTGAACGCCAGAAAGAACTGCTGATGTGCCTTGTTGATAATATGGAGAGTGTTACCACGCAGGCAGAACGGCTGGTCAAGGCATTCTTCTCACAAGACATTGTTGCTGTCAAGGCGGTGATGGATGAGAAAGACAATAACCAGTGTGACTATACGCCCGAGGAAGAAGACATGCTCATCAATAACCGTAATGCCAACTGGGTCACTCTGATGCCTCAGATAATGACGGCTAAACCAACCTTCTTTGCTGTTGGTGCAGGCCACCTGCCAGGCGAAAAAGGAGTACTGCAATTATTGAAAAATGCAGGTTATTCGATAGAAGGAGTGAAATAATCACTCCTTTTTTATTGTCGTTTCAAAAATTTTTCATAAATTTGCGGTGTATTAACAATATAATCGGTATATGAAACGACTACTCGCGACCCTCTTGACACTGTTATGTGTGCTGGTTTTATCGGCTCAGCAGCTGCGTAACCCCATTATTCCAGGCTATCATCCTGACCCTTCGGTTTGTCGTGTGGGTAATGATTATTACCTTGTCAATTCGTCGTTCCAGTATTTCCCTGGTGTGCCTATCTTCCACTCGAAGGACTTAGTAAACTGGGAACAGATAGGTAACGTGCTCGACCGCAATAGTCAATTGCCTTTGGACGGCGCTACTTCCTGGTTGGGTATTTATGCTCCAACCATTCGCTACCACGAGGGAACTTATTATATGATTACCACCAATGTGGGAAAGCGTGGCAATTTCATGGTAACAGCCACCAATCCGGCAGGACCATGGAGTGAACCAATCTGGTTGGAACAGGGAGGCATTGACCCCTCGCTCTTCTTCGAAGACGGCAAGACATACATGATGTCGAACCCTGACAATACCATTATGCTGTGTGAGATAGACCCAAAGACAGGGCGGAAACTCACAGAGAGCAAACCGCTCTGGCAAGGCACGGGAGGCCGTTGGCCCGAGGGACCTCATATCTATAAGAAAGATGGATGGTACTATCTGCTCATCTCCGAAGGCGGTACAGAGCTGGCACATAAACTGACCATTGCCCGTAGCCGGAATATTTATGGCCCTTATGAGAGTAATCCCGCCAACCCTATACTGACCAACTGCTCGCGCGACGGACAGAGCATGCAGATACAAGGTACTGGACATGGTGACTTTGTGCAGGCTGCCGATGGCTCATGGTGGATTGTCTTCCTGGCTTATCGTAACTTCGGAGGCTCCTACCATCATATCGGACGTGAGACGTATTTGGCTCCTGTAGAATGGGAAGCAGGGCAGTGGCCTGTAGTGAATGGCGGTCAGCCTATTGACACACTGATGGCTGTAAAGACATTGCCGGCTGTTCCCGTCAAGAAACCAGCCTCGCGTACATTATTTAATAATAGAACCAAGCTTGGGCCTGAATGGGTCTGGCTACAAAACCCCATAGCAGCCAACTATCAGATGACAGGCGGCAAACTTCACATGGTGTCGCATGGTACGCTGGCTGGCAATAATCAGCCGACGTTCTTAGGTCGTCGCCAGGAGAGTCCTAACATTCTGGTAGAAACCGAGGTGCTTGTCCATCACCCCATAGAAGATAAGTATGGCCTGGCAATTTATCAGATAAACGATGGGTACCTGTCATTCTATGTTACCTCGCACGATATAGGTGTCGATTATCAGATAAAGTCGTTGCAAGGCACACTGAATAGCGAAGACTGGAGCCTGGCCGACATACCAGAGAAGGTACGTCTTCGCATTACGAGTAACGGTGAGCGCTATTATTTCTCTTATGCGTGCAACGACGAGACAACGTTTACTCCGTTGGCCGATATTGAATGCTCGCTGGTCAGTACCGAGGTGGTAGGTGGTTTCACTGGTGTCACCATCGGCATGTTTACCGAGTACTTCTATCCAAACAGTGCAGAGACAGCTTACGGCGTTTTTAACTATTTTGACTATATAGAGCAATAATCATTCATTAACATTTAAAACTAACAGATTATGAAAAAGTATTTAGCAGAACTCGTAGGTACCTTCGTACTTACATTGTTAGGATGCGGTGCTGCAGTGGCTTTAGGTTGCAGTGACAGTAATACCGCAGCAGTTGTAGGCACAGCCATGGCTTTCGGTCTGTCAGTTGTAGCAATGGCATACACCATTGGTGGCATCAGTGGTTGCCACATCAACCCTGCCATCACACTGGGTGTGTTCCTCAGTGGACGTATGAATGCCAAGGATTGTGGCATGTACATGCTTTTCCAGGTTATTGGTGCTGTTCTGGCAGCTGCTGTTCTGGCAGGAATTGCTTCTACCGCAGGATTAGAGATTGCTACCGCTACGGGTGCTAACACCTGTGCCTTCGGAACAACCAACGGACTGTTGGTGGAGATTGTGCTCACCTGTCTGTTTGTCCTCGTTGTGTTAGGTGCTACAGCTAAGACCAATGGTGCAACAAACAACTTCGCTGGTCTGGCCATCGGTCTGTCACTGATTCTGATCCATCTCGTAGGTATCCACTTTACTGGTACCAGTGTGAACCCTGCACGTTCCATCGGTCCTGCTCTCTTTGCACAGGGTCAGGCATTACAGGAAATCTGGGTATTCATTGTCGGTCCATTGGTAGGTGGTGCGCTTGCAGCAGGTATCTGGAAGGTCATCGACGAGTAATACTTCTCACATTTATCCCGATAAACACCCCGTTTATCGGGATAAATGTTTAAAATACACCTCTATATTTAATCTACACTTTTCTTTGTTGACTAAAAATCTAAAGTCTTGAATAACAATTGTTTCCGTATGATTGGACATGAGAAATATCCACTTTTTCGATGTCCACACCTTTTCGTATGACTTTTTTTCCTTAATTTTGCATCACGGAAACAAAAACCGCAATGAATTTACTAACTTAAATAATAACTAATAAAAATTGGTATGAAAAAAAGCAGGTTACTTTGGCTACTCATCGCACTTTGTGTGTCTGTAGCAACTCATGCCCAAGGCATCTTGGGTACTGTGACTGACGGTGACGGCGAACCGATTATCGGTGCTACCGTTATCGAGAAGGGAAACCCTCAGAATGCAGTCATCACCAACATTGATGGCCAGTTCACCATTCGTGTGGCAGAGGGAACAACCCTGACTATCTCTTACATTGGCTACACCACACGGGATGTAGCAGCAAGAAACCAGATGACCGTCGTCCTGAAGGAAGACACCGAGTCACTTGATGAAGTAGTGGTCATCGGCTATGGCGTTCAGAAGAAGAGCGTTGTGACAGCATCTATTGCAAAAGTAAGTGCTGATGACTTAAACAACACTGCTCCAGTACGAATGGACAATGCCCTTAAAGGTTTGGCAGCTGGTGTCAATGTTACTTCAGCTTCTGGTCAGCCAGGTGATGCAGCACGTATTCGTATTAGAGGTACAGGTACTATTAATAACTCTGATCCTCTTTACATTGTTGACGGAATGCCTATTGAAGGTGGTCTTGATTATGTTAATCCTACCGATATTGAGAGTATCGAAGTGCTGAAGGATGCAGCTTCGGGTGCAATCTATGGTGCTCGTGCCGCTAATGGTGTTATCCTTGTTACTACGAAAAAGGGTAAGATGGGTAAAGCTCAAATCAATTATAACTTCTCCTATGGATGGCAGAGCAAATGGAATAAGCGTGACGTCCTCGATGCTACGAATTATGCTATCCTTCAGAATGAGCAGCGTTTGAATGGTGGTCAGGCTCCTTTATATGCTGATCCTTATAGCTTAGGAAAGGGAACAGACTGGCAAGACCTTGTATTCAATGATAACGCACCTGTTATGAATCATGAGTTGGCTGTTAGTGGAGCATCGGAGAAAGTCAATTATTACCTCTCTATGGGCTACTATACTCAAGACGGTATTGTTGGTGGTAATTATGGACAGTCAAACTATGAGCGTTTAACATTACGCTCAAATACAAACTACAATTTGTTTGATGCAAGTAATGAGCGTAATTTCCTGAATAAGCTCGACCTGACCGTAAATGTTTCGTATGCTCGTGTAAAGAGCTCGGGTATTGGAACTAACTCCCAGTGGGGTTCTGTTCTTGGTTCTGCCCTTGCTCTTTCTCCGGTTCTAACACCAACATTGACTGGTTCTGC
This sequence comes from Prevotella sp., assembly GCA_017423565.1. Lineage (GTDB taxonomy): Bacteria > Bacteroidota > Bacteroidia > Bacteroidales > Bacteroidaceae > Prevotella. The sequence continues at coordinate 4,668 of JAFPED010000027.1, forward strand.
TGCAGATGCTCAGAATGCAGCCTATACTTATACGGATAAGAATGGTGATGTACAAACATACGATCCTCTTTACTGGAATGGTGAAGTTCTGATGATTCCTGGAACAAGTTTCAATGAGATAAACAACCCATTGGCTTTGATGGTACTGCCGGCTGCAAAGAACTGGAGTCATAAGTTCGTGGCTAATTTCGCAGCTGAACTGCAGTTGATTGATGCGTTGAAGTATCGTTTCTCTTACAGTGCAGACATGAGTTTCTGGGGACAGGATAGCTCACGTCCACAGACATACTATCGTTCTGGTAATAACAATGCTTCAACAACACAGGCATATTCAGACTCTGAGCGTGGAACAGTATGGCAGATTGAAAACGTATTATCTTATGATAAAATGTTTGGCGACCACCATATTAATCTTGTCCTTGGTCAAAGTGCATTTAAGAATACTGGTTATGGATTAAACGGTTCACGAGACTATCTTGTTAATCCGTACAAGCCTTCTATCAGTTATGCTCAGGGTGATTATCATCTTACTTACGGCGATACCAATGTTTATGATGCAAGTGGTAATCTGATTGGTAAGCAAGTAACAGGTGCAGTAATAGAACATGGTGTAGCTGGATGGGTAAACGCGCCTCATACGATGTCGTCTTTGTTCTTCCGTGCAAGTTACGACTACGGTGAGCGTTACATGGCTCAATTCACTATCCGCCGTGATGGTAGCTCACGTTTTGGCGCAAATCACAAATATGGTACATTCCCCTCATTCTCCTTAGGTTGGAATATTTTTAACGAACCATATCTGGAAGAAGTACGCCCATCGTGGTTGAGCGCAACTAAGCTGCGTTTCTCTTGGGGTAAGAATGGTAATGATAATATAGGTAACTTCCGTTATACTGTTGGTACTGCCGGAGGTAATAACGCATACTTTGGTAACCCTGTAACCCTTACTCAAGGAACAAAGGCTAATGGACTGCCCAATCCTGATCTCAAGTGGGAGGAGAGTGAGCAGACAAACATTGGACTCGATTTGGGCTTCTTCCAGAATGCACTGACCTTATCAGTTGATTACTTTGTCAAAAAGACCAATGGCATGCTGATGACAATGAACATTCCTTCCTATGTAGGTGAGGCTAAGCCAATCGGTAATGTTGGTGATATGAAGAACTCTGGTGTTGAGTTTGAGTTGGGATATAAATTTAATATTGCTGACGCACGTATCGGTATCAAGGGTAATGCTTCATATTTAAAGAATGAGTTGTTAGAGTATGGTAATGAAACGGGTTATGCAGACCTTGACTCATTCCAGGGCGTCGGAACAATAACTCGTGCCGAGAATGGAAAACCATTCCCATTCTTCTATGGTTACAAGACAAATGGTATATTCCAGAACTATGATGAAATTAATAGTTATGTCAATTCCAACGGTGGACTTATCCAGCCCAATGCAAAACCTGGAGATGTGCGTTATGTTGATGTCAATGGTGATGGTTCAATAACCGCTGATGACCGTACCGATATTGGTAATGGTACTCCTGACTGGACATTCGGTATCAAGCTTGATGCAGAATGGAGAGGAATTGATTTCAGTATGTTCTGGCAGGGTGTACATGGTGCAGATGTCTTCGATGCTACTCATCGTGTTGATATATCTTCTGTAAATTATCCTTCATGGATGCTGGAGCGTTGGACAGGTGAAGGTTCAAGCACAAGAATCCCTCGCTTGGATGCTACGGCAACTCAGAACTGGGAGTCATCTGACCTGTATGTCTTTGATGGTAGTTATTTCCGCTTGAAGAATATTCAGCTGGGTTATACACTTCCACGTAACCTTACTCAGAAAATTGCCGTTGACCGTCTTCGCTTCTATGTCGCAGCAGAGAACTTGTTGACATTTACGAAGTATCATGGCTTTGATCCAGAAATCTCTTCTGGTGGTACATCTCTTGGTGTCGATTATGGCGTATATCCTCAGGCTCGTACATGGACAGTAGGACTTAATATTACATTCTAAACTTAAATGGTTAAACATATGAAACTGAAAAATATATTTACAATAGGATTAGCAGGCTTCCTGTCTGTCAGCTTAACGGGATGCAAAGACAGTTTCCTTGAAGTAGAGAATCCCAGTTCTGATGACCTCAGCGAATACTTCTCGAATGATGCACATATTCAAGAAGCACTGGTGGCAGCATACGACCCCCTGCACTGGCCAGATTGGAATGGTGCATATAATCCTCTTAATATAGTGTCTGATATATTGGCAGATCAGATTAATGTTGGTGGAGGTAGTTCGTCTGATATGATGAACTGGCAGCTCCTGTCAAATTACAATGGTAACGCCAATCAGACTCTGAGTGGTTTGTGGACTGCAGAGTATAGCGGTGTGAAACGTTGTAATGACTTAATTAGTTATATTGATGCGCTTGACCTTTCTACAACGGACGTAACAGCAGAAAATGCAAATTATTATAAAGTCCAGGCTCGTGTGTTACGTGCTTACTATTACCTGAATTTGTGGAAGTTCTGGGGGAATATTGTTTATTATACAGAGAACCTGTCAGGTAATTATTTAGGTCAGCAGTTAGATGCTTCGGCTGTTTATGAGAACGTCATTGCAGACTTGGAGGATGCTATCAATCAGAATGTTCTTCCTATGCGTGAAACAGATGCCCGTGCCGGTTATGTGACGAAAGCATTTGCAGAGATGATTTATGCAGACTATGTCATGTACCAAAATGACACGAATCGTTATGGTCAGGCTCTGACATATATGAAAGATATTATCAATTCTGGCAAGTATGCCTTGAATCCTGACTATGCAGCTATCTGGACAGAAGCTGGTGAGTGGGGCAGTGAAAGTATTTATGAAGTCAACTACAATGACGATAACCATCAGCGTGGTTGGTCAAGTACTATGGCTGTCGGTGGTACAGTTCTTCCACGTCTTATTGGACCTCGTGGTTGGACATCAGGTGTTGATGGCGTTGATAACGGTTGGAGCTTTGCCCCTGTTCGTCAGGAGACCTACGATATGTTCAGTGCTAACGATGCTCGTCGTGATGCAACATGTTATAATGCAGATGCTGTTGCTGCTGCAAACGGTATTGAGTACGAACATGCTTGGCAGCATACAGGCTTCTTCCTCAACAAGTATCTGCCTCGTGTAGATAATGTGAAGGATGCAGGATGGGATCAGGACCTGAACTTCAACAATAATCTGCGTGTCTATCGTTATGCAGAAACATTGCTGAACGCAGCAGAACTTCTCGTACTGACAAATGGCAATGGTTCTGAGGCTGCTGGTTATGTCAACCAGGTTCGTTTACGTGCCGGTTTGGGCGACATCTCTTCGGTAACACGTGATAATATTATAGATGAGCGCAAGATGGAGTTCGTCGGTGAAGGTAAGCGTTATTTTGATCTTGTCCGTTCTGGCAAAGCAGCTACTGTACTCGTTGCCGGTTCTGCGGCCAATCGTACGAATAACTGGACAGAAAACCGCAAGTATGTTCCCATTGAACAGGGAGAATTGAGTGCAGATCCTAATCTGAAGCAGAATCCTGGGTATTAATAATTACTAACATTAAATAGTTTATACAATGAACAAAATATTTCATTATATCAGTTCTTCGCTGATGGTTCTTGGGGTAATTGCTTTAACGGCATGCTCTCCAGAAGAATATAGCAATGCTGATGCAAACCGCATACCTAATGTGACTGATTATGCAGATAACTTCACTATAACTGTTGATCAGACTACCAATGTGGCAACTTTTGCATTCAAGGGTGCTCAAGGTGTTCAGCCTATATGGATTATCAATGGTGATACTTACTCCACTGAGTTCTCTACTACGAGATACTATCGTAAGGCAGGTAACTATAATGTAGAATGTAAAGTAATGAATGCTAATGGCATCAGTGATGGCTCTGTCACGAAGACATTTACTGTTGATCATACCATTATGAATGGATTTGCAGGATTTAAAACTGATACAGAGTTCAACCTGTTGAAGGACGTGCAGTTTGTACTTAATCGTTTCTGGTACGCTCCAGGATGGAACCAGATTGCTGACCCAGGTTATTCTATTGGTTCTGGTGAAATCACTATTAATACACCTGTTGCCACTACAGATCAGTGGCAGGCACAGTGTTTCTTCAATGTGGTGAACCCTAAGCCTATTAAAGCAGGTACGAGCTATGATGGTTCTGTTATCTTTACCTCTACAGCCAACCATCCGCATGTAACGCTGAAGATTTGTTCTGCTGCTGATGAGAATAACACATTATTCTACAAAGACGGTATTGCTCTGCAGGCAGATGAGCCTCTTTGTGTCTGGTTCAGCGATCAGGTAGCTGGTCAGGATATTAATGACTTGATGTTCATCTTTGACCTTGGTGGTAATGCAGACAATTCAAGCATTGTGATTGAGAGCTTCGTTATCAAGAACCATGCAGATGATGATGGTACAGTATTGCCTGAAGTACCCAAGGCAAAATTTGAATATGATAATCCAGCAAACCTGTGGTTACCTGTTGACAACAATCAGTCATATACGATGTCTTACTACTATGCCCCAGGATGGGCACAGATAGATAATCCTGAGCTGATATACGATGGTAACGGTAACTATAGCGTAACACTTCCTTCTGCCACATGGGAGCGTTGGCAGGCACAGGTGACAATGGTAACAAATGATTTGTCTGTTAAGGCTGGTGTTGATTACGACTTCAGCGTAACAATAGAATCAAGTGCACCTGTAACAGCAACGGCTAAGTTTACTCAGGCAGATGATGATAATAACTTCTTGCCAGGTACAGACGGGACTTTTGCTGTTGAGGCTGATGCTCCAACAACGTTCCAGGTAGCTAAAGCTCAGTTTAGTGCAGATGCTACCAACGTGAAACTGGTATTTGACTTTGGTGGAAATCCAGACAATACGAAAATAAAGATTAGTCAGATTATCTTCCAGCAACATAGAGAGTAGAATGATTAATATAGGAGAGAGGTTGTGATATTGGTTTATAACCTCTCTCCTTCTCATCTCAAAACTTGTCTGATGAAAAAGTTTTCATTATTTCTTTTAATGGCAGTCTTTGCCATGAGTGCATACTCTTGTGGAGGTGATGATGACGCTTCTTCCGTTAGTGATAATGTGACGATAACATTGTCTAAGGAGAAGTTTGACGTCCCGTCTTCAGAATGCAGCCTGACTGTTGATGTTACTTGCTCTGGAAGAGAATGGACTGCATTTTCTGATGCAGACTGGGTAAAAGTCCAAGTTGTAGGCTCTACATCAGCTAATGGACATTTGAGTCTTTCTGTCACTGCTAACACGACGTCTGTAGAGCGTGTGGCACATATTACAGTGCGCTCAGGCTTAACACGTAAAACCATTGAGATTACTCAAGGGTTTCCTTTGTCTCTGTCTGATACGGAACTCTATTCATCTTCTAAAGGTCAGTCTTTTAGGGTAGCTGTTGTTTCTTGGAATAATGAGTTCACTGTTCATGTCAATTCAAACTGGATTCAAGCAAAACGTGTTACTGATTCTGGAACTGATTATGTAGAAATCACGACAACTGCAAATGAGTCAACGGAGTCTCGTTCTGCTGTTGTAACAGTATCTACTGCTAATGAATCAGCAGATATTACAGTTCATCAGTCCTCAATAGAAGACCAGACCATGTATTGTCCTGACGGCTATCACCTGGTATGGCATGACGAGTTCGACGATGGTACAGTGCTGAATGCTAACGACTGGACGCATGAGGTACAGAAGTCGGGGTGGGTAAATAATGAGTTGCAGAACTACGTCAACAGAACGACTCCTGACGGTGAGTGGGTGACACGCCTGAACAATGGTAAGCTGAATATCCGTGCTCTGAAGGAGAATGGTAAGATTTATTCCGGCCGTGTCTATGCTAAGGTGAAGTCGGGATGGACCTATGGATATATTGAGGCCAGCATCAAACTGCCCAAGGGAAAGGGAACGTGGCCTGCCTTCTGGATGATGCCAGTCAATTTCCGTTCCTGGCCTGCTGACGGAGAGATAGACATCATGGAAGAGGTGGGCTACCATCCCAACTACGTCTCATCGAGCCTGCATGCTAATGCGCATGTGCATTCGAATGGTACGCAGGTGACTCACGAGATGTACTGTGCCGGTGCCGAGGATGAGTTCCATACGTATGCCATCCTCTGGACCCACGAGAACATCACTACTTATGTTGACGGGCAGCTGCAGCTGTCTTACGACAACCGTGGACTGGGACGTGACGACTGGCCTTACGATGATCCCTTCTATGTCATCTTCAATCTGGCTTGGGGTGGCTCTTGGGGAGGTCAACAGGGTGTTGACGAAAATGCCCTGCCTACTGTTATGGAGGTTGACTACATTCGTGTGTTCCAAAAGTAGAAATGATTTAGACTAATGAAACGACTTCAAACCTTTATATTTGTCTTTGTGCTTGCAGTCTCCGGACTGCAAGCTCAAGGCAAGTTCGTACGCGTCGATGGGCCAAACCTGGTGAAGCCAAATGGTGAGCGGCTGTTCATACAAGGAACGAACCTGGGCAACTGGCTCAACCCCGAGGGTTATATGTTCGGACTGCAGAAGACAAACTCTGCATGGATGATTGACCTGATGATCAAGGAGATGATAGGTCCTGACGCCACAGCCGACTTCTGGCAGGCCTTCCGTACGAACTACATCACCAAGGCAGACATTGACTTCATTGCTCAGCAAGGTGCCAACACCATTCGTCTGCCATTCAACTATAAGCTATTTACCGACGAGGACTACATGGGACAGACAGGACAGAAACGTCCGTTTCTTATCATCGACCGTGTGGTAGAGTGGTGCAAAGCCAATGGCTTGTACCTCATATTAGACATGCATGACTGCCCGGGGTCGCAGACGGGCGATAACATTGACGATGGCTACGGCTATCCGTGGCTCTTCGAGAGCGAACGCTCGCAACAGCTGTTCTGCAGCATCTGGCGACAGATAGCTCGTCACTATAAGAACGAGCCTACCATTCTTGGCTATGAGCTGATGAACGAACCCATAGCCCACTACTTTGAAAACAAAGACTCACTCTATACACTCCTGCAACCGCTCTACAAACGGGCGGTCAAGGCCATACGTGCTGTTGACCCGAACCATGTCATTCTCTTGGGAGGTGCCCACTGGAACAGCTTTTTCTATATGTTCGACGACTGGACGTTCGACAATAACATCATGTACACCTGTCACCGCTATGGCGGACCGGCCACGAAAGATGCCATACAGAGTTACATTGACTTCCGCGACCAGACACAGCTGCCTATGTATATGGGTGAGTTCGGTCATAACACCATGGAGTGGCAGGCGCAGTTCGTCGAGGTTCTCAAGCAGAATAACATCGGCTATACCTTCTGGCCTTACAAGAAGATTGACGACTCGTGCATGATGGGTATCGTGAAACCCGAGGGATGGGACAGCACCATTGTGCGCTTCTCGGAGGCCAGTCGTAACAGCTATCAGGAATGGCGTGAGGCACGTCCTAACCAGGCAGAGGTTCGCCGGCTGCTCATGCAGTATGCCGAGAACAGCCGTTTCGACCGTTGTGTTCCGCAAAAGGATTATATCGAGTCAATGGGGCTGAAACATTAAAGATGAAAGATTAAACATTAAAGATTAAAGATTATAGATAAAATGGTTGTGAAGAAACTTTTTGCTTTGTCATTTGTCATTTGTCAGTCTTTATATGGCGTTGCACAGACACCTGTCTATTTGGATGAGACCAAACCCATAGAGCAACGCGTGGAGGATGCC
>JAFPED010000028.1 GCA_017423565.1 Prevotella sp.
GGTACCAACTACGCTGTAAACCTTCTCAGCGGGCTCTGCAGCACCTTCACCCTTGTAGATAACAACATCGTCAGACTGAATGAGAACGTTGTCCTCTGTGCTGAATGCAAAGCCAGCAGCAGTAATTTTAGAACCATTAGCGTTCACGATGTACTTACAATCCTTGTAAACAGGGAACTTGATCACACCAAGACCGTTGATCTTAATAGCGGGATCCCAGGTCGTCTTTGTTGTGCCATCGTCAGCAGTCTCCTCTTTCCAGTTTGCTGCATAGGCATCGGGATTGGTGCTTTTCAGGAACTCCTGCTCAGCCCACTCGATAGGATTCTTCACGACGAACTGCTCGTTCTCAACCTCGTAGGGAAGAGTAAATGAGTAAACACCTCCGAGAAGTGAAGATGCATCGCCAATAGCTGCAAAGGTGTAACTGATAGCTGTTCCTTCCTCAAACACGGTGTAAGCCTTGTTCGAAGAAGCCTTGTGCATGACATACAGGAAACCGTCGGCCTTTGCCTCGAATACGAGGAAAGCACCGCTGGCTGGCTGAATCAGAGTGGTAGCAGGTGTGCCACCATCAGCATCCTTTGGGTTGCTTGCTCCCTGCAGACCACCAGAAATGATTTCACCATTTGCGGTGAATGTAGCAGACTGAGGCTTGTAGGTGTCATCGGCACCGATGGTGGCTACGATACTAGTAGTTTCACCAATAACAGTTCCTGCAGTCAGTGCAGAACCGTTTTCAGCATCCAGATTCAGAGCGTTGTCTGGATTGAAAGAGCAGAATTCCTGCGCGTTCATGCTCATTGCTGCAAAGATAGCAGCAGCGCTAAGTAAAATTTTCTTCATAAATTTAAAATTTTAGTTTATAATTAGTATAAAAGGGTTTAATCCATTGCAAAGTTAAATCTTTATTTTTGAATATGCAAATATTTAGATATTTTTTAGTTAAAAGTAATTCTTTAAGGCATAAAAAATGGTGTGTCATAAGGACACACCATATAAATAGAGTATGTAATTGTTTAAATTACTTCTGGATGTACTTCTTGCCGTTCTTGATAACCAGACCCTTGTAAGAAGCATTCACCTTCTGACCAGCGACGTTGTAGATAGCGTCGTCAGCATTAGCAGCCTTCTTCACAGAGTTGATAGCAGTCTCACCACCTGCGAAGTAAATCTTAATTGGAGTGTAGTTGGCACCAGTGAAGAGCAGATGGTGGTCGTCGACAAGGTCGAGAAGTGCTTGGGTTGCAGTCAGGTCTACCTTCAGAGTCCACTTGCCTTCGCCATTGTCTGTAAGCAGTTCATTGCCTGGCGTGATGTCATTGCCTGTATAGGTGGCATCACCATCCCACCAACCAGTGGTGACACGGATCTGCGGATTCTCACCCTCAAGGTCAACGAAGAACGGAGTGGTCTTCATCTTCTCCCATACATCCATAGGAATGGCGGCGATTTCCTCACCGGTCTTCTTCTCCTCGCTTGCGAAGCGATAGTCGCTGCTCCAGCTGATAGCACCCTTAGAACCGTCATTCTCCCAAACTACATCGCTAGCAGGGGTGGGCTCGTCACCAATAACAACTGCAGCGGCTTCACCAGTTGCAGGGGTGAAGGAAATGGCAACCTTGCTACCGTCAGAGGCAACTTCCAATGTGTAGTTTGGACCGTCCTGCTTGAAGTCAGAACCCCAGTTGATGGCCCAGTCATGATCCTGACGGATCTTGAACTCATAACTACCTGCAGCAACATTCTCGAAGAGTGCGGTATAGCAATTTTCCTCAGGAATGAATGTCAAGTCGGTGTCAACATCCCAGTTGCCAACGAGTGTACCAATCACACTGTAAACCTTCTCTTCTTCAACGGGAGTCGTGCTATCGCCAAAGTTAAATGTAACAGCGTTCACAGCCAGATCCTTGTTGTTTGCGCACTTGATAATGGCGATACGCAGAGTGACCTTGTAAGGATTTGAAGCAGCGAACTCAGCAGGAACAGCCAGTTTCACATGAGAGATACCGTTGGCATTGGCACCACCAGAAAC
>JAFPED010000029.1 GCA_017423565.1 Prevotella sp.
ATATACGGTTCAAAGGCTGCCAATGGTGTAATTATCATAACAACCAAAAAAGGTTCTGAAGAGAAGACAAACGTAACCGAGAATGGTTATGTAGCGTTTGACAACATTCTCAAGAAATATGACATGGCCACAGCCGATGAGTTACGCCAGTATGCAAAGGCAAATGGTGTTGCCCTGAAGGATGGTGGTGCAAACACAGACTGGCAGGATGAAGTGCTTCGCACAGGTATCAGCCACAATCATAATATAGGTATCAGTGGCGGTAATGGCCGAACCAACTACATGATCAGTGGTAACCTCATGAAGCGCCAGGGTGTCATTAAGATGACCGGTATGGACCGTTTCAATGTACGTTCACTCGTTTCTACAAAGATTCTGAAAGATCGCCTCACCTTGTCGATGAGTGTGAATGCCATGTATGGCAAGCACTTCGGTGTTCCTACAGGCAACGAGGGTGCTTCTGTGCTCGATGCCATGAACTACTATTCTCCGACAAATGCCATCAAGAATGCTGATGGGACATGGACGGTAGGAGCTGGTTCAAAGAATTACAATCCTCTTGCCCTTATGTATGAGGACACTTCAGAATCAATCTGGAAGCGCAACCAGTTTATCGGTAAGGCCACTCTCGAGGTAATCAAGGGCTTGCTTTGGAATATGAACTACTCTTGGAGCAACTACCAGAGCACCTATAGTGCTTATGATACCCGCAATTCTCAGCTCGAGGGTATTGGCAATAAGAATGGTCAGGCTGTTCGCAATACTTATTTCGGACATGAGCAGACCTTTGAGACCTATCTGAACTACGGCTTTACAGCAGGTAAGCACAAAGTTGACCTGATGGCAGGTTACACTTGGGAGCAGAAGAAGAACAATGACGGTTTCGGTCTTGCCGTTGAGGGTTATTACAATGATGATCTGAAATGGTATAACATGCAGTATGCACAGACCATTCTCCCTGTTCAGAACTCCGTTCAGAGCGGTTATGTCGAGAACATCCGCAACATCTCGTTCTATGGTCGTGTCAACTACTCTTTCGACAGTCGCTATATGTTGCAGGCTACTATCCGTCGCGATGGTTCGTCTGTATTCGGTAAGAACAAGCGTTGGGGTACCTTCCCGTCAGTATCAGCCGCTTGGAACATCACTGAGGAGAGCTTCATGAAGAATCAGAATATCTTTGATAACCTGAAACTCCGTGCCGGTTATGGTGTTTCTGGTAACGCTATGGGATTCGATGTCTATTCTTCATACGTCACATACGGTGCTACAGGTACATTTGTCTATGATGGCAAGACCTATCGCACCTATGGTGCTACAAAGAATGCCAACCCTGATCTCAAGTGGGAAACAACATCCATGCTGAATATCGGTCTTGATTTTGCTTTCTTGAGAGGACGTCTCAATGGTACTGTCGAGTACTATTACAAAAAGACCAAGGACTTGATCTGGGGCTATCCTGTTCCCACCACGCAGTATATGTATGGTTGGATGGATGCCAATGTGGGTGAGATGACCAACAAGGGTATTGAGTTTACATTGAATGCTGTTCCTGTTCAGACCAAGGACTTCACCTGGAACACCACCATCAACCTGTCGCACAACAAGAATACTGTCGACAAGATGCAGAACGACCAGTTCCATACCACCAACCTCACCCAGGGTGATCCTATGGTAGCAGGTGTCTCTGCCAACGGATGGACACAGAGAATCATGGAAGGTGA
>JAFPED010000030.1 GCA_017423565.1 Prevotella sp.
CCAGTTGATCCTGCATCAGGTTATTCATACATGGTGACCAACTTTGGTAGCGTGCGCAACCGTGGTATCGAGCTGCTCGTTAACACCACACCTGTCCGCACCAAGGACTTCCGTTGGGACTTAGGCTTCAACTTCTCTAAGAACAAGAACAAGATTCTCTCCATGCCCGCCAGCGTTGAAGGTGGAAAGACCGACATCTACAGCTTCTCAGCCGGTAACGATGCCGTCTACTTCTATGCAGAGGAAGGCAATCCTATGGGTGAGTACTACACATACATGCCTCAGTACACCGCTGACGGCAAACTGATTGTCGGTGAAGACGGACTGCCCTTGCTGACTACAGACCTTAAAGACACTGGCAAGAACATGAATCCCGACTGGATTGGCGGTGTTACTACTGCTTTGTCTTGGAAAGGCTTTACGTTGAGCGCTGCTCTTGACATCCGTAAGGGTGGATATATGTTCTCACGTTCGAAGAACTTGATGCAATTCACGGGTAATGGTGAAATCACCACTTACAATGATCGTCGTCCATTCATTATCCCCAACTCTGTCGTCAGCGACGGAAACGGCGGCTACGTGGAGAACACGACTCCTATTTTCTTGGGCGGTGGCGACTTAGGCTATGGCGACTACCAAGGATATTACAACGACTCTGGTTGGGGTCAAGGTGGAGAAGCTTACCTGCTCAACAAGTCGTTCGTCAAACTGCGTAACATCACACTTGCCTACCAGCTTCCGAAGGCACTGGTCAGCAAACTCTACTTAAGCGACATCACCGTGTCTCTGTTCTGCAACAACGTGTTTACCTGGACTCATAAGAGCAACACCTTCATCGACCCAGAGGGAAGTACCACTGGTAACGACCTCGAAGGACAATTCGGTGAACTGTACGTGAACCCTGGCTGTCGCACGTTTGGTTTCAACGTAGGTGTTAAATTCTAAAGAAGGAGGACAAACGTATGAAGAAATTAGCTATTATATCGACTATCATCCTGGGTCTGGCAACTGCCTCTTGTGACAGTTACTTAGACATCAACCAGGATCCCAACTCTCCTACCGAGGGTAACATGTCTACCAGCATCATGCTGCCTGCTGCAGAGATGGGTATCGCCGCCACTTACGGCAACCTGCTCCGCATTCCTGCAGGATACTTTACACAACACTATGCTCACATGTTCGGTACATCCAACTATGTGGACTACTCACAGTTCAACATGTCGCCCGTGCGCTCGGGTTCTGCCTATTCGCAGATCAACCGCGTGGGACTGAAGAACCTTCAGACCATCCGCTCGTTAGCAGAGGAAAAGGAAGAATGGGGTACCTATCTGGCAGCCACCACGTTGCGCTGCTTCGCACTCCAGGCATTGGTAGACTGCTACGGAAGCATCCCATACAGCGAGGCACTCGACATCAGCAATCCTTCGCCACATTACGATGAAGGTTCTGCTGTCTATGCCGGTCTGCTCAACGAACTTGACGAGGCTCTGGGAAAAGTGTCTCCTCAGGATAATGTTGCCACAAACTTCCTGTTACAGGGAAAGAATGCAGCATCATGGATTCAGTTTGCCAACGCATTAAAACTGAAGATCATGAGCCGTGAGGTGGGTGCCGTAGCTGAAGTGGACAGCAAAATCGGCGCACTCATTGCCGAGGACAACTTCCCAAAAGCTGACGTTGCCTACGCAGGTTTCTGGAAAGACGAAACCGGACAGATGAACCCCTTCTATGCAGAGGAATTCTCTACCGCTTTCGGTTCTACACAGGAAAACGTGACTGCTAACCTCGCGATTATTGGTACAATGTTGCAGAAGAATGCCTCCGGTGACGTCATCTACCAGGATCCACGTCTTGCTGCATTCTTCGACACCAACAGCAGCGGAGAATATGTAGGTGGTGTATCGGGAACAAACTTCAGTACATCCGGCAACTACAAGGCAGCCTATTGGTGCCGCCCGGCCATGAAGTACAATTCTCCTGTCTATATGATCCAGTTGGCAGAGATAGAGTTCTTCATTGCAGAGTATTATGCCCGTCATAACAACGCTGCACAGGCACAGGCACATTACAACGCCGCCATTGAGGCATCTTGCGCTTCTGCAGGCGTGGGCGGAGCCGACCAGGTGATTGCCAAATTCCCCTATAACCAAGCCAACTACAAGCAGTGCATCGGTATTTCAAAGTGGATGGCACTTGCCGGCACCAACAACTTCGAGTCATGGTGCGAGCTGCGTCGTCTGAAATATCCTGCTTTCGGTTCGGTTACAGGTACATCCCTCTATGTCGCTTCTGATGACAAACTGAACACAGCAGCCTATACACCGGGTACGCTCTATACTCCTATCTCTGTCTTTGACAAGGTGGGCAGCAATCAGGTGATCCAGCGCTGGCCTTATCCGTCTGTATCAACATCAAGTAACTCGAATGCTCCATCATTCAGCGATGCTGACTATAAGACTCCGTTATTCTGGGCTAAATAATTGATAACTGATAATGATGACAAATATGAAAAAGAATATATTTTTCGCAATGATGCTCGCCTTGATCAGCTTCGCTATGACAAGTTGTGGTGATAAGGAGTCGGAAGGATTGAGCCGTTTGACCTATTATCCCCTTCTTGAGCTGAAAGGTGAATCATATATGTATGTTGCTAAAGGTACCAATTTCACTGATCCTGGCTTTGAAGCTTCGCTTAATGGCGAGGACGTGAGTGACCAGGTGAACATTAACAGCAACCTGAACATGAAGAAGAGTGGTATTTACACCATTGTTTACTCTGTCAAGAATTCTGATGGTTTCAGCGCTAATGCCAAACGTACGGTGGTTGTACTCGACCCCAACAATGCCGTCGAGGGCATATATACGTGCAAGGCAACCAGCTATCGTCAGCGTGAGGGTGCACAAGTTGCCTATGGAAGGGACTTTGAGATTTTGGTTATCGACAACGAAGACGGTACGTATTTCGTTGACGACCTTCTTGGCGGCTGGTACTGCCAGCGTGCTGGCTATGGCAGCAATTATGCTATGGAAGGCTTGCTTACTATTGATGAAGACGGAACCGTGGGATGTGAGTACGCTCATGTTGCTGGTTGGAATGATGGTCCTAATGATCTTACAGGATCGTACGATGCAGCTACTAAAACATTCAATATCAATGTCCTGTATGCAGCTATGAATTTTGTACAAACTTGGGTAAAAAATTAAACGATTATGAAGAAAGTATTATATTTTGCAGCACTGCTCCTTACTACGGTTTTCGCATCTTGCGAGAAAGAGGAAATAGGGGGAACAGCTACTCAAGCAACAGCAGGACAATGGTATGTTACCATTGATGCCGTTGATGAGAATGGTAAGCCCATCCAAGGTGGAGAAGATTATTTTGGTCTGGGCAGATTCATTCTGCTTACTTATAACACCGTAGAGAACGATCCTACAGTAATGTGGGTTGATGATCTTGGTCAGTGTAATGTTGGTGCCATGTATGAAGCTAATTATCCTTCATATTGCATCAAGGCAAAGGTGTCTATCAATCAGTCGAGCATGACTTTCAAGTCTAATGAGGCTCAAAACTTCGGTGATGGCTGGAGAACCTTTAAAGCAATGCCTGTTACTATTGATGGTAAGATCCTGAAGGGTGCCGGTCATCAGAATAACGGTTCTGTTGCCGATTCTATCATCTTCTTCGTTTCTTACAAGAACGATCCTTGGTATCCCGACGACGGCTATGCTAAGTACAAGGTAAGCGGTATCCGTTACAGTGGTCTTGAAGAGAATGACTAATTACCGTCACCCTGCCAAAACAATCTGGCAGTGACGTAAATGAATAACAATGAATGTCCGGTGGATTCCCTCCCCCGGACATTTTTCGTTTTTGTCCCCCCATTGTGAGTCAAAGCGATGAAATGGGAGGAAATGGGATTGTTTGGGGATTAGTAGCAATGGGGAATGCAGACAGATTTGATATTAGATGCAAAGGGGAATGCCGATAGAGTGGGAATGAATTGTAATGGGAAATATTGATGGATGGTATATTTTGCAATGGGAAATATTGATGGATGGTATATTTTGCAATGGGAAATATTGATAGATGGTATATTTTGCAATGGGAAATGTTGATAGATTGGTCATGGGTCGCAACGTGGAAATATAGATAGATTGGGTATGGGGGCGCAACGATAATAATGCCGTAGGCATTA
>JAFPED010000031.1 GCA_017423565.1 Prevotella sp.
AGATTGTCTGGACGACGCAGGTCAAACACACCTGTGTCAAGGTCTTCTACCAATAAAGGAACGGTGGGCTGCACGCGCCAACGAGTATGAACAATAGAGTCGCTGTCAGCCTTGGCCGTCGGGTACTGAGTGTCGAGGAAGCGCACACGGTCTTCACTGGCAAGCATATTGGCAACAGCCAAGATGTTTACCAACAGCAATACCATGTATGTTGTCAGTCGCTTCATGAACAGTCAGAACCTCGATTCTACTTACTCTAAAACGTTCTTATGCCTGTTTTATTGTATGGACACACGAATTCTTCACCGATGAAACTACGCGTCGCTGCCTTACACAGCAAACAAAAGCCTCCCCATCGCTTGCTGTTGCAAACCGATGGGGAGGCACATTATTGTCACTGTTCTTTGTCGTTCTTGTTACTTAATCACGACCTTGGGCTATGCCCGAGCTCGTTCTTGCTTTGCAAGCGTCCTTCGGCCGAGCGCACGTTCGGAAAAGCTCAAACAAGCTTGGCTTTTCACTCACTTAATCACGACCTTTTTACCATTATTGATATAGATGCCGCGAACCGAAGGCTTGCCACTGAGCTTGCGACCGTCGAGCGAATACCAATCATCATTATCAATTATCAATTATCAATTCTCCATTATCAATTGAAATGATTCCCGTTGTCTCGCCATCTCGAAATCCGTTTTCGCACGCTTCGCGTACATTAAAAGTTTTGGAAATTTTGTTCTATTTTGTAAGAAAATATAACAGAAAAGGTTGTTTACTTGATAATAACACATGTCAGTACGACAAATAAAGTTGGCAAAAGTCTTGCATAATCCTAAAGCTTGGCACGCCGCGTGCCATGCGCAGCAACTACAACCTGGCACTCACTCAGCGACAGTCGCTCGACTTCCAGGACGAGCTGAAAAAGACCCTGCCCGTAGGTACCCACGCGTAGTGGATTCGTAGGTAGCAAGACACAAAAAAACGTTGTACCTTTGTAGCTCGGAAGAGGAAATCAGGTGTCGGCAGCACATGGCGGTAGCCCATACAGGAACAGTAGGAACAGTAGGAACAGAATATTTCTGAAAAAACTCTCCTGCGTACATGCGCATATATGTACGCAGGAAGGTTTTCTTATAAGACTACTGTTACTACTGTTACTGTTACATGTCAAACATCTAAACTCAGATTGCAATGAAGATAAAATCCTATACAAAAAGCGAACTCGCAATGCTCTACTTCCCCGACGGCACATGACCCGTAAAACAGGTGCACCCATTTCATGAAACAGGTGCACCCGTTTGACCAAACAGGTGCACCTGTTTCCCGAAGTGAGCTGTTGCCCCTCCCCTTCAAGGGGAGGACATACGGTCAACTTACTTAATCTGCTTCAAGGCCAGCTTGACCACCTGTTCGACAGGCAGATCGGGTTGCTCTTTCAGTATGGCTACCACCACTTTCTGCGTAGGTGCAGGCGAGAAACCAAGCATGGTAAGCGCGCTGACCGCCTCGTCCTTCACCTCGTTGTTGACTGGCGCAGTCATAGTGCCGCCGGCAGGAATCTCCTCGGTGATGCCTAAGGCCACTATCTTGTCACGCAGATCGACGATGATGCGCTGTGCGGTCATCTTACCGATGCCCTTGATGCTTTGTATCAGCCGTGCGTTATCAGTGGAGATAGCGTTACACAGCTCGCCGACACTCATCGACGAGAGCATCATACGGGCCGTGTTGGCCCCTACTCCACTCACGGTGATGAGCAGCAGGAACATCTCACGCTCCTTCTTCTGAAAGAAACCGTAGAGCAGGTGAGCATCCTCGCGTATGGCCTCATAGATGTAAAGCTTGACTTCTTTCTTGCCCTGAATGGCGCTGTAGGTGTTGAGTGAGATGTTGACGGCGTAGCCAACACCTGCCGCTTCGACCGTAGCCAAGGCGGGGGTGAGCTCAGTGAGCTCGCCTTTGATGTATTCTATCATATATTTCTTCGTGGGCTCAGCGGGGGCGCTGAGCATTGTTTTATTTAATCAGGTTACCCAGAATGTCACGCGTAATGGTTCGGGTGGCAGCCGACGTGGCGTTCTTCACCACGCGCTCACGGGCAGAGGTGCGGCTCTTGGTCTTCTTGCCACTGACCTTGCTGCTTACCCATGAGCCGAAGATGGCGGCAACGGTGGAGGTAACAGCCGTGAGCACGGCTTTCCATACCTTTGACATGATGCCGGGCTTCTGCTTCTCTTCTTTCTCAGCCTTCTGGGACGACTGGGGCACCTGTGGCTCGGCCTCAGCCAGTTCACGCTGGGCCTGCTCAGCCTCAGCAATCAGCACCTCGAAGGCACTCTCACGGTCGATGGGCGTATCATACTTGCCATAGATGCGGCTCTGCTTGATGAGGTCGAGACGCTGACCATCGGTGATGGCTCCTATCTGCGACAAGGGGAAGAGTATCTTCGCACGTTGCACGATATTAGGTGCACCCTTTTCGTCAAGGAACGACACGAGTGCCTCACCCGTCTCCAGGTTCATGATAGCCTCGTCGGTCTTGAAGTCTGGATTAGCACGGAAGGTGTCGGCTGCCGTCTTCACTGCCTTCTGGTCTTTCGGCGTATAGGCACGCAGCGCATGCTGCACACGGTTACCCAGCTGTCCGAGTATCACCTCGGGTATGTCGGTCGGGCTCTGTGTAATGAAGTAGATACCTACGCCCTTTGAACGGATGAGACGGATGACCTGTTCAATCTTGTCGAGCAATGCCTTGCTGGTATCAGTGAACAACATGTGTGCCTCGTCGAAGAAGAACACGAGTTTGGGCAATGGCAGGTCGCCCACCTCGGGCAGCGTAGAGTAGAGTTCTGAGAGCAGCCAAAGCAGGAATGTAGAGTAGAGCTTGGGCTGGAGCATCAGCTTGTCGGCAGCCAGGACGCTCATCACGCCCTTGCCACCCTCTTGCTGCAGGAGGTCCTGAATATCGAACGACGGCTCGCCAAAGAACTTGTCGGCACCCTGTGCTTCCAGTTGCAGCAGCGAACGCTGAATAGCTCCCACTGTGGCAGTTGAGATATTACCATATTTAGTGGTATATTCCTTGGCATGCTTAGACACCCAGTCGAGCATGGAGCGCAGGTCCTTCATGTCGATGAGCAGCAAGCCACGCTCGTCGGCTATACGGAACACGATGTTGAGCACACCATCCTGCGTCTCGTTCAGCTGGAGCAGACGTGACAGCAGCTGAGGACCCATCTGACTGATGGTGGCACGCATGGGGTGGCCCTGTTCACCATAGACATCGTAGAAGCGAACGGGACAGGGCTGGAACTCCGGGTTCTCAATGCCAAACTCCGGCAGACGTTTCTCAATAAAACCACTCATCTTTCCCGTTTGTGAAATACCAGAGAGGTCGCCCTTCATGTCGGCCATGAAGCAAGGCACGCCAGCCTGACAGAATGACTCCGCCATCACTTGCAGCGTCACCGTCTTACCCGTACCGGTAGCTCCGGCAATGAGGCCGTGGCGGTTAGCCATCTTACTTGTAATACTCAGCGCTCCGTCTGCGCAGTGGGCTATATAAAGCCCGCGTTCTTTGTCGTACATATTATTACAATTAGATTAATATTTTCGGCAAAATTACAAAATAATTATGAATTAAGTATTAAAAATTATGAATTATTTGTACCTTTGCACGCAAATTGTTCAACAACACTCATCAAAACTATGACAAAGAAAATAAGAGCAGCCGTAGTAGGATACGGCAACATTGGAAAATTCACGGTAGAGGCATTGGAAGCAGCTGCCGACTTTGAAATTGCTGGAATCGTCCGTCATAACGGTGCTGAGAACAAGCCCAAGGAGCTTGCCGACTACGACGTAGTGAAGGACATCAAGGAACTGAAAGACGTCGATGTAGCAATTTTGGCCACCCCCACCCGTTCGTGTGAGGAATATGCAAAGCAGATACTGCCGTTAGGCATCAACACCGTCGATTCATTTGACATACATACCAATATCCGCGGATACCGCGAGCGACTCATGGAGCTGAACAAGCAGACAGGCACAGTCAGCATCATTGCAGCCGGATGGGACCCAGGTTCCGACTCTATTGTACGTACACTGATGCAAGGACTGGCACCCAAGGGACTGAGCTACACCAACTTCGGCCCTGGCATGTCAATGGGTCACTCGGTATGTGTACGCTCTAAGGCTGGTGTGAAGAACGCACTGTCGATGACCATTCCTTTGGGTGAGGGTATTCATCGCCGCATGGTTTACGTTGAACTGGAAGATGGTGCGAAGCTGGAGGATGTGACTGCTGCCATTAAGGCTGACCCTTACTTTGCCAACGACGAGACCCACGTGTTTGCCGTTGCATCAGTAGATGATGTTCGCGATATGGGTCATGGCGTTCACATGGTACGCAAGGGTGTGAGCGGCAAGACACAGAACCAGCGTTTCGAGTTTAACATGAGCATCAACAACCCTGCCCTGACGGCTCAGGTACTGGTTAACGTGGCACGTGCCTCACTGCGTCAGCAGCCCGGCTGCTACACGATGATTGAGATACCGGTCATCGATATGCTGCCAGGCGAGCGTGCCGACCTTATCGAGCATTTGGTGTAAAGGGGTAAATAGTGGGGGATAGTTACTATAGTTTATTATAGTTTACTATAGTAACTATAGCCACTATAAAATACTATCGCAACTATCAAACAACAAGCCAGGGCGATTGCCCTGGCTTGTTTGCTTTACTTCACTACGACCTTGCGGCCATTCAGGATATAGACACCCTTGGTGGGTTGCTCAACGCGGCGACCGTCAAGGGAGTAGTAATGCCCATCGGTCGCTGCATCCTGTTTGATGGTAGTAATGCCTGCAGGCACTGTACCTTCATACTGTACAAAGTCTGAACCGTCAAAGGTCATCACAACCCAGTTCTTTGACTTGGCGAGTGCCACCTGCAGGGAGTTGATGACGTTCTGCTCAGCAGGCTCACTGATTTCAATGGCATACAATCCACCATTGACCACCGTGGGCAGGCTCTCTACCAGTGCCTGCATGGCTGTCTCGCCTATCTGATTACAGCCGAAATATACATCAATGTCGTCTATTCCTTCTGCCAGATTAGAGAGGTTGAGCGATGTCAGCTTGTTATAGCTACAGTCGAGACTCCGCATTGCCGTATTCTTCGACAGGTCGAGAGCTGTCAGTTCATTTTCGTAGCAATCCAGCAAGACCAACTGCGTGTTCTTCGTCAGATTGAGAGCGCTCAAATGATTCGAACCACAACGTAGGTTTTTCAGATTGACGTTATTCGTCACATCCAGTGCCGTCAGTTGGTTTTCCTGACAGGATAGATTTACCAGCTGAGGGTTATTAGCCAAAACGAGCGACGTCAGCTGGTTGCTGTTGCATCCCAAATCAACGAGTTTTGTGTTTTGGCTCACATCGAGCGATGTCAACTGGTTACCCATACAATAAAGGAGTTCCAGATTTGTCAATGCCGATACATTAATCGAAGTCAGGTTATTATTGTAGCAATGCAGATACTTCAATGCCGTGAAGTGCTCCACACCCGTCAGGTCTGAGATGCCCAGTTCATTAACCTGCATCAATGTCGTAGTAGCTAACTCCTCTTCGCTCAGATAGCCATCCTGATCATCATCGTACCTACGTGCCTTCAGCGCTGTGCGGAACTTCTCGTCCGGGAAGATAGTAGCATCGATAGCAATACCGGGAGAACTGCCGCCATAGACCTCCCATGTGTATGCGGAAGAACTATTATTGTAATATACCGTCCAACCCTTAGCATTGGCTTTCCCCACCTGTACAGAGGTGATTACGTTCCCTTCGTTTGAAGAATAAGGGTTCACTGCATACATCTTTCCTGCGGTGACCGTCGGCAACTTGTCAACTAAGTTCTTCATTGCCTCACCCTTTATATTGTTGTCATAGATGAGCAACGAAGTCAGATTAGGACACGTTGCAGGAAGCTGCAACTCTGTCAGCTTACAATTGCTCAGATCTACCTTCTGCAGCTTGGTGCACGCGGAAAGATTGACAGACTCCAGATTTGGACTCGATGCTCCCTCGACTTTTTCCAGTTTCGTATTCTTCGACAGGTTGAGTGAAGTAAAATCATTCTGTCCGAAACTGATATACTCCAACAATGGCAGCATGGATACATCAAGCGTTGTCAGCTTGCATTTCGTACAGTCCAAAGAGGTCAGCTTCGTGTTGTTCGACAAGTCCAGCGTACCTATCGGGGTTCCATAGGCATGCAGATAGTCCAGTTCCGTCAGGTTGCTCAAGTCAATGGATGTAATTCCATCATTAAAATAGAAGTCCAGGAATGTCAGTTTGTTGTTATTCGACACGTCTAACGACGTCAGCTTGTTGTTCCCCAAATTGAGGGACGTCAGGCCTGGCAGCATGGTCACATCAATGGCATGAAGCTTACAATCATACAAATCCAATTTCTCCAGCTTCGTATTTGCAGAGAGGTCGATACCCATACTCAAATCATTGGAACGACAATTCAACTCCTTCAATTCCGTAAAAATTTCTATTCCAGTCAAGTCCTTGACATTTTCAATACCAGCAGCATAGAAATTTATTTTAGTGACTGCCGTCGCTTCATCTTCACCCAAGAATCCGTCACTATTGAAGTCAAAATAACTTTTTACATAAGTCCTGAAATTCACATCGGGGAAGATATCATCGATGGAACGGGTCTTGATGACCACCTCTTCCTTAGTAAACGTCGAACCATCAGTGGTCAATCCACCTACAGAACAATTGGTTCCATCAATATTGACATTGATGGTCTTGAAATAAACGCCTTTCGGAGCTGCATAATAGCAGTTTTCCAACATGATTTTTTCACACCAGTTGATGGAGCCATAGTTTCTATCACCAGCAGTTCCTTTTGCTATCACATTGGCATTATCGATTATCAGATTCTTAAAACAATGTTTATTCCATCCATCTCCACTAATACCGGCACCATCAGTTCCTGTAGCGGTTAGCTTACAATCTTTGACAAGAAGGCTTGATGTAGGATAATTGACATATAAACCTTGTTTACCTTGACATGTCAGTGTTCCCTTTCCGTCTTCACTTGTAATCACCAAATCACCTGAACTCTGATAATAGAAAGCAACATAGTTGGAAGACTTGATGACATTGTTGCCCTTCAGCATCACTCGGACATCACCGTTGCCTGTTATTAAAAAGGATTCTCCGAAGGCAGTAATGCTAATGGAAACATTGTCGAGCGTCACCGTTTTAGTGGTTTTGTCCCATGTGACGGTTCCACTCATAATAGAACTGTTGTCTGTAGTGGTATAGGTTTTAGAGTCACCATTAGTCTCAATAACAACTTTTGTTGCAAACGTCTGCAGACTCATGACACAGAGCCCAATCAATAGTAAAAAAAATTTCTTATTCATAAGCGTTTCATTTATGGTTAGTTATTTGGTGACAAAGATAACAAAATTTCGTCAAACCACCAAACAATAGGACAAAAAAGAAATGTACCAACATTGTAACACGTTAAAAAACATAAACAACCATCTTATTATCAGAAAGTTTCTTACCTTTGCACCCAAAACAAACAAAAACTATCTACAAGGTAAAAAACGATGAAAATCATTCAAACAATCTGCTCAGCACTGCTGCTGACATGCCTGGCCACAACGGCAGAGGCACAAGACTACGACAAGTACTACCAAAACATGCCCGTTGAAATGCAGAAAGTGACGGCGCCAGTTATTCCTGACAACACACTGAAACTGACTGAAGTGGGAGGTGTAGGTGACGGCTTGACGCTGAATACCGATGCTTTTAAGAAGGGTATCAGTAAACTGACGGAACTGGGAGGCGGACATCTGGTAGTG
>JAFPED010000003.1 GCA_017423565.1 Prevotella sp.
CAGGTTCTGAAAAAGACTTGGCTTGCCGTGTTGGTGTCGAGGGTTCGCTTGTCAGCTTCCTCGGTTCTACGATTGAGCCTATCGGTGGTTACACATCTAGAGAGGATAAGCAGCCTCTGTCAATGACACTTAATAGTGTTCCTAAGAAAGTGCTTTTGGGTTCTAAGATTGAAGAAGCTTTTGCTAATGTAACTGCTACAGTACAGTTTGAGCAGGGTGTTTCTAAGGATATACCAGCCGCAGAACTCTCGTTCCAGGCTGTTCCCGACATGAACTCATTAGGTACAAAGACGCTCTTGGTTGCCTATAACAAGACATTTAAGGGCGAGCTGATTGATAAGGCCGTCATGGCTTCTACTACCTTCGATATTGTAGACAAGCTGTACACTAGCGTTGGTAGCACCGATAATTCTACTCCGTTCTGGGGCGAACACTCTGAGAATATCAAAGTTGGTTCGAAGGAAACCTTCTATACAAGCTTCACCAACTACACCAGTGGTGCTAACAACTGGAACAACTTCGTAGTAGTACTCTGCCGTGAGGATAATACCGAGTATGCTGTGGTTCGTGCTGATAACTATGGTTGGGGCGACGGCTATGCTGCCTGCACAACCAGTGGCGGACAGAGCGATTGGGGTGCATGGTTGAAGGCTATGGATGGCGCCAAGGTTAACGTGGCAGTCACCAATCATGGCGACGGTACGGCTGATGTTCAGGCTGTGATGTTTGGCAAAGACGGTAAAATCTATACTCAGGAGTATAAGGGTATCAACACCATCGATGCTAACGACTTCTATTTCCGATTCACCGTTGACGGTTCTCATATCGAGTTCGATAATGTTATAGGAGCAGAGGATAACTCGACAGCGTTCTGGGGTGCTCACTCTGATATGTGGAATGTGCCTGCAGGCTACACTTGTTCTACACGCATTAAGAACTTCACTAACGGAGCCAACAACTGGAACAACTTCTGTGTTGTATTGACACGTGAGGACAATTCGGAATATGCTGTAGTTCGTGCTGACAATTATGGCTGGGGCGATAGCTATGCTGCATGTACACCAAGTGGCGGCCAAAGCGACTGGGGTGCATGGCTTGCAGCTATGGATGAAGCCATGTGTACAGTCTCTGTTACCAACAGTGGCAGCTCTGCTGATGTAAAATGCATCATGAAGGGCAATGATGGAAAGACCTATAAGCAGGATTACATCGGTATTAGTCCTGTTGATGGACAGGATCTGTTCTTCCGCTTCACCGTTGACGGAAGCCACTTGATCTTCGAGTAAGAGACCTGTTTTTCCACATAATTTAATTAATTAGTTAGTATTCTTTCAGAGGGGGCGGACTGTTTGAAGCCCGTCCCCTTTATCTTTTCCTTCTTAAAAAAAACAATCCGATGAAAGCGAAGACAATCATGTGGTCGCTGTTAGCACTCTTTGTGTCTGTCTCAGCCGCAGGGCAGCAGCGTCGCCACTTTCCGACCGAACCATTTCAAACCGACACCCCAATGGTGCATGACCCCGTGATGGCTTACGAGGACAGCACGTATCATATCTTTGCCACTGGCATGGGCATCCAGCAGATGATCTCAAAGGATCGCAAAACCTGGACTGTATCACCTAGTCCCGTCATGTCAGTCATTCCCAAGTGGGCTCATGACTCTGTGCCTGGTTTTACTCATCATGTATGGGCTCCCGATATCATTCAGTGGCATGGTCGTTGGTGGATGGCTTATAGTTGCTCTACCTTTGGAAGAAATGGCTCGACTATCGGCCTGCTTTCTAGTCGCTCTCTCAGTTTCCCGATATGGAACGATGAAGGCTGTATTGTTACCTCGCGCGAGAATCGGGATAACTGGAATGCCATTGATCCTAACTTTGTCATCGACGAGAACGACCAGCCTTGGCTTGTCTGGGGTTCTTTCTGGGATGGCATTCAGCTTGCCCGTCTAGACACAACCATGCATATTGCGGCAGGTGAGAAGCCTCGTACTATCGCCCGTCGTTATAATCTGAGTAGTCCTGACGGTAAGAAATCCCTTTCTGTCAATCCTAATCCTCCAAAGAATCCTACGTCCGACTTTGCCGGACCTAATGCGATCGAAGCTCCATTTATCTTCAAACACAACGATTATTATTATCTTTTCGTCTCATGGGATTACTGCTGTCAAGGCTCAAAGAGCAATTATCGAGTGGCTGTAGGGCGTAGCAAGACTGTTGATGGCCCCTATCTCGACCCAGAAGGCAAGGACATGCGCGATGGTGGCGGCATGCTTTTCCTCGAAGGCGACAAGACGAATTTTGAAGCAGCCGGACACTGTGCAGCATATACCTTTGATGGTGAGGATATCTTTATCTGCCATGGTTACAGTGTTGCGCATGGAGGTGCTTCAATCCTGATCCAGCGTCCCATCCACTGGACTTCTGATGGATGGCCCAAATTGAATTAAATAAATAAAACGAAAAGTGATAAAGTGAAAAGTTATGGATTGTAAAGTTAGTAAAAAAAGATTCAGAGTTAGTTTAAAAATAAATTTGATAGCGATTTGTTTCCTTTTCGCTTTTCACTTTTCGTTGATGACAGTTCACGCTCAGTCGTGGACTGCCGACAACGGCAATGGTACGTTTACTAATCCCCTGTTCTACGACGAGTTTTCCGACCCAGATATCCTCCGTGTAGGCGATGACTACTACCTCGCCGGAACCACTATGCATACTGTGCCAGGATTGGTTATATTGCACTCGAAGGATCTCGTGAACTGGGAGAATATCTCATATTGTTTCGACCGCTTCGACTTCGATGATGATGCCTTTTCTCTGAAAAATCACAAGGAAATCTATGGTCAGGGGGTGTGGGCACCTGCCATCCGTTACGCTAACGGACAGTTCTACGTGTTTACCAACATCAACGGCAAG
>JAFPED010000032.1 GCA_017423565.1 Prevotella sp.
AGGTTTTCCGAAGAGTGTATGTACGAGCATCAATGAAGTGGTATGCCATGGCATTCCAAAGGAGACAGATGTGCTGGAGGAGGGTGACATTATTAATGTTGACTTCACCACCATACTGGACGGCTATTATGCTGATGCGTCACGTATGTTCATTGTTGGAGGAAAAACTACCCCTGAAAAGGAACAGCTGGTGCGTGTCACCAAGGAGTGTCTGGAGATAGGTATGGAGGCAGCCAAGCCCTGGCATGGCGTAAACGAAATAGGACGTGCTATAGAAAAACATGCCAAGCGCTATCATTATGGTGTGGTGCGTGACCTGTGTGGACATGGGGTGGGGCTGAAGTTCCACGAAGAACCTGAAGTGGCACACTTTGCCCAGCATGGAGACGGTATGTTGCTCGTGCCTGGCATGGTGTTTACTATTGAACCTATGATTAATATGGGTACGTGGCGTGTCTTTATTGATGCTGATGACCCATATGGATGGGAGGTTATTTCAGAGGATGAACAACCCTCGGCACAGTGGGAACACACACTGTTGATGACTGAACATGGTGTGGAAATACTAACTTATTAATACGATGAGCCCTATAAAACCTGTATATATCTTAGGTATCGAGAGTTCGTGTGATGACACGTCGGCAGCTGTGTTAAAAGACGGATACCTGTTATCGAATGTCACAGCGTCGCAAGCTGTTCATGAGGCGTATGGTGGAGTGGTGCCGGAATTGGCTTCACGTGCACATCAGCAGAATGTGGTTCCCGTCGTTGACCAGGCAATTAAACGTGCAGGCATAACCAAAGAACAACTCTCGGCTGTTGCGTTTACGCGTGGTCCTGGCTTGATGGGCTCATTGCTGGTAGGTGTCAACTTTGCCAAAGGCTTTGCCCGTTCATTAGGTATTCCACTCATTGATGTGAATCATCTGCAAGGACACGTGATGGCACACTTCATATCAACGGTCGATTCAGACCAGGAAGGGGAGACAGGTGCCAATGTTCATCCACCCTTTCCGTTCCTTTGTCTGCTCGTCTCTGGTGGTAACTCACAGATTGTCAAGGTCAATGCTTACAATGATATGGAAGTGTTGGGGCAGACCATTGATGACGCGGCAGGCGAAGCTATTGACAAATGTTCGAAGGTGATGGGACTCGGATATCCTGGTGGACCTATTATCGATCGTCTGGCACGCCAGGGTAATCCAAAAGCATACCAATTCGCAGAACCCCACATTCCTGGGCTTGATTACAGTTTCTCTGGTTTAAAAACCTCGTTCCTGTACTCTTTGCGAAAATGGATAGCTGACGACCCAGACTTCATTGAACACCATAAAGAGGATATTGCGGCTTCATTAGAATGGACGATTGTGGATATTCTGATGAAGAAGCTCAAACAAGCAGTCAAACAGACTGGCATTAAACATGTTGCCGTTGCTGGTGGGGTGAGTGCTAATAACGGTTTGCGTAATGCATTCCACGACCATGCTAAGCGCTATGGATGGACGATATATATTCCGAAATTCAGCTATACTACTGATAATGCTGCCATGATAGCCATGGTTGGCTATTTCAAGTATCTGGACAAGGAGTTCTGTCCTATTGACGCACCAGCTTTTTCGAAGGTAACTTTCGAGTGAAAACGAAAAAAAGAAAATTGTAAATCATCAAATAGTTAATCGATAAGATGGATTTTGAAAGTAAGATAATTAGTCGTGACATTAGTCAGTTGCTATGGGAAAGAGAAGAAACTGTTAGTACAGCAGAAAGCTGTACTGGTGGCCGAATAGCTGAGGCAATGATGGCTGTCCCAGGAGCTTCCAAGTACTTTAAAGGTGGCGTCATCTGCTATGTGGATGAAGTGAAGATACACCTGTTAGGAGTCAGTCCTGAATTGTTGGATGAGAAAACGGCAGTCTGTGAAGAAGTGGCCATTGATTTAGTCAAGGGTGCATGTAAGATTATGAATACCACATATGCCCTTGCTGCCACAGGTATAGCCGGTCCTACTGGAGGTACAAAAGAAATACCTGTTGGAACAATTTGGCTG
Organism: Prevotella sp.; assembly: GCA_017423565.1. Classification (GTDB taxonomy): domain Bacteria; phylum Bacteroidota; class Bacteroidia; order Bacteroidales; family Bacteroidaceae; genus Prevotella. The sequence goes on from JAFPED010000032.1 coordinate 2,048, forward strand.
GCATGTGGAACACCTGACCATGTGGTGACATGTAAGGTCGAAGAAGACCACGGACGTGACATTAATTTGGCCATCGCCACCAACAAGGCAATGCAGATGTTCCTCGACTTTTTAAAGGCACAAGATGAAAGTGAGGAGAGATAGAGTTAAAAAATATTAAGATATTAATAAAACTCAAACCTCACACTTCAAATCTCAAAAAAAATCCGTACCTTTGCACCCTGTTTGGAATAAGTTAGTATAAAAGGATCAAGTAAAAGTAGATAGAAATGTCGAAAATTTGTCAAATTACGGGAAAGACGGCACAACGTGGTAACAACGTGTCGCACTCAAAGCACCGCACAAAGCGCGTCTTTGACGTTAACCTGTTCAGTAAGAAGTTCTACTATGTAGAAGAGAACTGCTGGATTCAGTTGAAGATCAGTGCTGCTGGTCTGCGTATGATTAACAAGGTCGGTCTGGATGCTGCCCTGAAGCAGGCTGTTGCTAAAGGTTATGTAGATTGGAAAGACATTAAAGTAATAGGAGATTAATCAATATGGCAAGCAAGAAAGCAAAGGGTAACCGCGTTCAGGTGATTCTTGAGTGCACCGAAATGAAGGAGAGCGGACTTCCCGGCACCAGCCGTTATATCACGGTGAAGAACCGTAAGAATACTCCTGAGAGAATGGAACTCATGAAGTATAACCCTATCCTGAAGAAGATGACTCTTCACAAGGAGATAAAATAATAATATAGGACATGGCAAAGAAAACCGTTGCTACCCTCCATGAAGGTTCAAAGGATGGTCGCGCTTACACAAAGGTTATTAAGATGGTGAAGAGCCCTAAGACGGGTGCTTACATCTTTGATGAGCAGATGGTTCCTAACGAAGACGTTAAGGACTTCTTCAAGAATTGAATTCTTTTATTCTCAGATATAAAAGCCGGAATCTTATGGGATTTCGGCTTTTTTCTTTGTTTTCCTTTTGCATTTTACTCACTTATTCGTAACTCTGAAGCTTTACTTCGAAGTTACTTGCGTTCGAAAATGAAAAGAAAAACAAGTTTTCCTTTTGCATTTTACTCACTTATTCGTAACTTTGCAGTCGTAATATATGATAGTATGGGATTATTTGGATTTTTTACAAAAAACAAGAAGGAAACACTTGACAAAGGACTGGAGAAAACTAAAACCAGTGTGTTTGATAAACTGGCACGTGCTATTGCTGGTAAGTCAAAGGTTGATGACGATGTGCTCGACGACCTTGAAGAGGTGCTGATAACAAGCGATGTGGGGGTTGATACGACACTGAAAATCATACGTCGCATAGAAGAACGTGTAGCACGCGACAAATATGTTAGTACAAGCGAGCTCAATGCTATCTTGCGTGACGAGATAACTGCTTTGCTGGCAGAGAACAACTCTGCTGATAATGCAGATTGGGATCTTCCTACCGATCATCGTCCTTATGTGATTTTGGTAGTGGGAGTAAATGGTGTTGGCAAGACAACAACCATCGGTAAGTTAGCATGGCAGTTCAAACAGGCAGGCAAGAAAGTCTATCTGGGTGCTGCCGATACGTTTCGTGCAGCAGCCGTTGAGCAGTTGTGTATATGGGGCGAGCGTGTAGGAGTGCCAGTTGTCAAACAGCAGATGGGTTCTGATCCTGCCTCTGTTGCTTTTGATACGCTATCGAGTGCAAAAGCTAATGGTGCTGACGTTGTGCTTATAGATACAGCAGGACGTCTGCATAACAAGGTGGGTCTGATGAACGAGCTGAAGAAAATCAAGGAAGTAATGAAGAAAGTGTTGCCTGATGCTCCTGACGAGGTAATGCTGGTACTTGATGGTTCAACAGGGCAGAACGCTTTTGAACAGGCAAAACAGTTCTCGGCAGTGACTCAAATTACATCTCTTGCCATTACAAAACTTGATGGAACGGCTAAGGGAGGTGTTGTCATAGGCATTAGTGACCAATTGAAAGTTCCTGTAAAATATATCGGACTGGGCGAGGGAATGTCAGATCTGCAACTCTTCGACCGCCGACAATTTGTTGATTATCTTTTTTCTGGTAAATGAAACCAAAGACAATAGACTTCATTACGTTAGGGTGCTCAAAAAATCTTGTTGACAGTGAGCGACTGATGGGAATGTGCGAAGCTGCAGGCTTTGCATGTACACATGACAGTGAAGACCCCCAAGGTGATATTGTTGTCATCAATACGTGTGGGTTTATAGAGGATGCAAAGCAAGAGAGTATTGACACTATTCTTGAATTTGCTCAGGCAAAAAGTGACGGAAGAGTTAAGAAAATCTACGTGATGGGTTGTCTCTCAGAGCGTTATCTGGCAGACCTTGAGCATGAGATACCAGAGGTGGATGGCTGGTATGGAAAATTTAACTACCCAGAACTTCTGAATGATATCAGGAATGAAGAAAAAACACAGCAGTACACTTCTGTCAATCGAAAACTCACCACGCCAGGACATTATGCCTATTTGAAAATCTCAGAAGGCTGTGACCGGCATTGCGCCTACTGTGCTATACCTATTATAACGGGTCGTCATAAAAGCAGACCTATGCAGGAGATTCTCGACGAGGTACGCTGGTTAGTCAGTCAAGGTGTCAGTGAATTTCAGGTAATAGCTCAGGAACTGACCTATTATGGTGTCGATATTGATGGAAAGCAGCATATAGCAGAACTTGTTGAACGTATGTCTGACATCGATGGGGTAGAGTGGATACGCTTACATTATGCTTATCCAGCTCATTTCCCTATGGACTTGCTGCGAGTGATGCGTGAGCGTAAGAATGTTTGTAACTATTTGGATATTGCACTTCAACATATCTCGGATAGTGTTCTGCAGCGTATGCAACGTCATTTTACCAAGCAGGAAACATATGATTTGATAGAGAAACTACGACATGAGGTCCCTGGCATTTGTTTGCGTACTACACTGATGGTCGGTTTCCCTGGCGAGACCGATGAGGACTTTAAGGAGTTGCTGGATTTTGTGCGATGGGCCCGCTTTGAGCGTATGGGAGCTTTTGCTTATTCAGAGGAGGATGGTACACCCTCAGCACTCATGTATCATGACGATGTGCCCTCAGAAGTGAAACAACAGCGTCTTGACAAGCTAATGCGTTTGCAGCAGCATATATCAGCAGAAATCGAAGCAGAAAAAGTTGGACAGGTATTACGTGTGGTTATTGACCGTCGAGAGGGTGCCTATTTCGTAGGACGTACAGAGTACTGCTCACCTGAGGTTGATCCGGAGGTATTAATTTCGGCAGAAGAACCTTTGGTTATTGGTCATTTCTATAACGTAAAAATGACTGACTCGGAAGAATTTGATTTGTATGGTACAACTATATACTAACCTGATATGAACAACAAAGATTATATAAATACACTCTCTGCCCGTATGGGCTATAGTGCTGGTGATACACAGCGCCTGGTAACCAATTTGGTGAATGCGATGAGCGACAGTTTTTTGGAGGATGATGCAGTTATGGTACCCAGCTTTGGTACATTTGAAGTGAAGAAAAAGATGGAACGCATCATGGTGAGCCCTTCTACTGGTCAGCGTATGCTGGTACCTCCTAAACTCGTTCTGAATTTCAAACCGAGTGCATCGTGGAAAGAACAACTAAAGAATGGAGGACAGAAGTAATGGGAAAGCTGACAATTCAGGAGATAGCTCAGGTACTTGTGGAGAAAAACGGCTTGGAGCCTCAAGATGCAGAGCGATTTGCATCTGCTATGTTCTCTGTTATTCGCGAAGGGCTTGAACGTGACCTGCAAGTTAAGGTTCGTGGATTAGGAACGTTCAAGATTATCGGAGTTGATGCTCGCGAGAGTGTGAGCGTCTCCACTGGTGAGCGAGTACTCATTCAGGGGCATGACAAGATTACATTTACCCCTGATGCTACTATGAAAGAATTGGTGAATAAACCATTCTCTCAATTTGAAACAGTAGTATTGAATGATGGTGTGGTCTTTGATGATTTAAAGGATACACCCGTCTCTGAAGAGGCAACAGCAGAGGTAGAGCAGCCCTTGATGGCAGCAGCAATGTCGATGCCTTCTGAACAGGAAATAGAACAAACATCAGAAGCTTTAGTAGAGCACGAACCTGAGCCAGAACCTGTAGTTGAGCCAGAGCCTGTAGTTGAGCCAGAGCCTGTGGTAGAGTCAGTGTCTGTTGTTGAACCAGAGTCAGTAGTAGAGCCTGTTGTTGAACCAAAGCCAGTAGTAGAGCCAGATCCTGTGTTTGAGCCTGAACCCGTAGTAGAACAAGAGCAGGAGCCAGCTGAATCTGAGTCTTTAGAGCCGGAGCCCGAACAAGAACCTGCCCCTGTAATAGAATCGGAACCAGAGCAAGAAGAACAAGAAGAACAATCTGAACAAAAAGTCGAAGCAGACGAAGATGAGATTGTTCCACATTCAAGTTCTGTATGGAAATGGTTGTTAGGTGTGCTGGGTGTATTGCTCTTGATGGCAGCATCAGCCTTAGCTGGCTATTACTATGGACTCAAGAAGGGACGGTGTGAGGTAGAACCACCAGTAATGGTGATTCCTGACAGCACTCAAGTCTTGCAAGCCGACACGACAGCCGTTGATACCACTACCATTGACACGGTGAATAATTCTGTTCCAGTGGAGCCAATCCCTGTTGCTGTGACACCAGAGAAACCTGAAGTTCCAACAAGTGTAAAACCAGAAGAACCGAAACCTGCACCGAAACCTTCTGTTGATAAATATGCAGAGATGGATCCTCGCGTGAAGCATGGTGCCTATCGTATTGTAGGAGATGACTTTACGGTCAAGGTGCGTGCTGGTGAGACAACAGCTCGTATAGCAAAACGAACGTTGGGAGCAGGCATGGAATGTTATATAGAGGTTTATAATGGTATCAAGTCGAATGCCGACCTGAAAGAAGGTCAAACCATCAAGATTCCAAAACTGGAATGGAAAAAGAAAAAGAAGAAGCTTTAAAGTCTTTTAGATGATTTAATATTTATTACATACGCAATTTGCTTGTCTCTCAGGCAAATTGCGTACTTTTGCAATGCAAAACTCCAAAAACAACAAAAAAATTATGGCAGAAGCTATTGACATTAGAGAACTGAATATACGAATTGAGCAACAAAGCGCATTCGTTACGAATCTGACAACGGGCATGGACCGTGTTATCGTAGGACAGAAACATCTGGTTGACACCTTGTTGATATCACTTCTTAGTGATGGCCACATTTTGCTGGAAGGTGTGCCTGGACTTGCAAAGACTCTTGCAATCAAGACGTTGGCACAACTCATTGATGCGAAATATTCGCGCATACAGTTTACACCAGACCTCTTGCCTGCCGATGTTATCGGTACTATGATTTATTCTCAGAAAGATGAGAAGTTCCAGGTAAAGAAAGGTCCTGTATTTGCAAATTTTGTCTTGGCAGATGAGATTAACCGTGCTCCGGCAAAGGTACAGAGTGCCCTGCTCGAGGCCATGCAGGAGAAGCAAGTAACCATAGGCAGTGATACTTTCACACTGCCCAGCCCCTTCTTGGTTATGGCTACGCAGAATCCTATCGAACAGGAGGGAACCTATCCTTTACCAGAAGCTCAGACTGACCGTTTCATGATGAAGGTGGTCATTGATTATCCGACACTGGAAGAAGAAAAGAAAATTATCCGCGAGAATATTCAGGGTGGTCTTCCTACGGTGACTCCAGTAACAACTGCCGATGAGATACTTCGTGCACGCAGTGTTGTACGTGAGGTCTATCTTGACGAAAAGATAGAGCAGTATATTGCGGACATCGTTTTTGCTACTCGTTATCCTGACCGTTATGGTCTAAAGGATTTGAAGGACTTGATATCATTTGGTGGTAGTCCTCGTGCGTCCATCAACCTTGCTAAGGCCAGCCGTGCCTATGCGTTTATCAAACGCCGTGGGTATGTTGTTCCTGAGGATGTGCGTGCAATTGCCCACGATGTGCTTCGTCATCGCATAGGTCTGACTTATGAGGCTGAGGCTTCCAATGTGACAAGTGAGGAAATCGTGTCGAAGATAATCAATAAAGTAGAAGTTCCTTAATGGAGACATCTGAGTTAATCAAGAAAGTCCGCAAGATAGAAATCAAGACTCGTGGATTGAGTCAGAACATCTTTGCAGGCCAGTACCATTCCGCTTTCAAGGGGCGTGGTATGGCTTTCTCTGAGGTTCGTGAATACCAGTTTGGTGACGATGTCCGCGACATTGACTGGAATGTTACAGCACGTTTCCATCGACCATACGTTAAAGTGTTCGAAGAGGAGCGTGAACTTACTGTGATGCTGCTTATTGATGTCAGTGGCAGTCTTGACTTTGGTACTCAACGCCAGATGAAACGTGACATGGTAACTGAGATTGCTGCTACACTGGCATTTTCGGCTATTCAGAATAACGATAAAATAGGTGTAGTCTTCTTTTCGGACCATATTGAGAAGTATATCCCACCAAAGAAAGGTCGTAAGCATATCTTGTACATCATTCGTGAGATGCTTGACTTCAAACCGGAAAGTCGTCGTACGGACGTACGCGGAGCCCTGGAGTTTATGACCAGTGTGGCTAAACGCCGTTGTACAGCTTTTGTGTTGAGCGACTTTTTTGTTCAGGACGACTTCCTGCAGCCACTTACCATCTGTAACCGTAAGCACGATGTAGTGGCAATACAGGTATATGACCAGCGTGCCAAGACACTGCCAGACGTAGGTCTGCTTCGTGTGGTAGATGCAGAGACTGGTCACGAACAGTATATTGATACATCGAGCAGTCGTTTGCGCCAGGCACATACACAGTATTTCCTGCAGCGTCAAATGCGTCTGAAAGAGACTTTCAATAAAAGCAATGTTGATCATGTCAGCATTGCTACGAACGATGACTTTGTGAAGTCTTTGTTACTGCTTTTCAAACAACGAAGCTAATGAAGAAACGTTTATTCATATTAATAGCAATGGTGCAGACGCTGTGTTGCATGGCACAGACGTCAGTTGAGGCACGCATCGATTCTATCGAGATGGTGATGGGCGAGCAGGTTCATGTGACTGTAACGGTTCATGCGCCTGCAGGTGCACGAATTGACTTCCCCAAATACCAGCGTACTCAACTGCTGACTCCAGGTGTAGAGGTTTTAGAAGCTCATAACGAGGCTCCGAATATTCAAGTTCTGACACTGACATCGTTTGATGAAAATCTTTATTACCTGCCACCCTTTGCTGCTATAGTCAATGGCGATACGTGCAAGTCACAAAGCCTGGCACTGAAAGTTCTTGGTATAGACGTTGACACAACAGACTATAAAAAATTCTATGGTCCGAAGGATGTTCAGGACAACCCGTTCTTGTGGAGTGAGTGGGCACCACTTTTTTGGTTTAGCGTGCTCTTGCTCATTTTGGTGGCAGTCACTTGTTATCTCATTGTACGTTTGCGTGACAATAAGCCCATCATCACTTATGTCCGTATTGTGAAGAAGTTGTTGCCTCATCAGAAGGCAATGCAGGAAATAGAGCAAATCAAGGCAGATAAGATGGTAACCTCGGAGAATCAGAAGGAATACTATACCAAACTTACTGATACCATCCGTCGTTACATAGAGGAACGTTATGGATTCTCTGCAATGGAGATGACGAGTTCGCAGATCATAGAACGTCTGATGCAAGAAGGCGACCAGAAGTCGCTTGACGAACTTCGTGGTTTATTCCAGACGGCTGACTTGGTGAAGTTTGCAAAATACTCGACTATGCTTAACGAGAACGACATGAATCTGGTCAATGCCGTGGAGTTTATTAACAGCACAAAGTCAGAAAACCAACCTACCGAGGAGGTGGTTCGTCCACAACTCTCTGAGGCTGACCAGCGTTCTATTAAGACACGTCGCTGGTTAAAACTGGTTATAACGTTACTGGTCGTAGCCATCGTCGCTATACTGGTCTATGTGGCCTATGGTGTTTGGCAACTGGTTGCATAATCATTGAAACTTGTGTATTGAGTACTGAAGAATGGAATTTGTAAATAAAGGATTTTTCTTTCTACTCCTGCTGCTGATACCTTATATTATTTGGTATCTGATGTTCAGGAAAAAGAGTGAGCCAACCATGCGGATGAGCGATACTAACGCCTACCGCTATGCGCCTCGCAGTTGGAAGGTGACGTTAATGCCTATTCAATTGTTGCTACGTTGTCTGGTCTTTGTGCTCATTGTTATTGTGCTGGCTCGTCCTCAGACAAGTAATTCGTGGAAAGACAGAACCGTTGAAGGTATTGATATCATGTTGGCTCTGGATGTTTCAACATCCATGTTGGCAGAGGACTTGACTCCTAACCGCATAGAGGCTGCGAAGAAAGTTGCTGCCGAATTCATTGCCGATCGTCCTAATGACAACATCGGACTAACTATATTTGCTGGTGAGTCGTTCACGCAATGTCCAATGACCATCGACCATGCTTCATTGTTGAACCTTCTACATAATGTTCGCGCAGATATTGCTGCTCGTGGTTTGATACAGGATGGTACAGCCATCGGTATGGGTCTGGCTAATGCCGTAGCTCGTCTCAAGGACTCAAAGGCTAAGAGCAAAGTTATTATTCTGTTGACAGACGGAAGTAATAACATGGGTGATATTTCGCCTATGACGGCTGCAGAGATAGCTAAAAGTTTTGGCATACGTGTCTATACCATAGGTGCAGGAACGAATGGCACGGCACGTTATCCCATGCCTGTGGGTGGGGGAGTGCAGTATGTAAACCTGCCGGTTGAGATTGATGAGCGTACATTGTCTGACATCTCTAACGCTACTGATGGTCAATACTTCCGTGCCACAAACACTCGTGAGTTACAGCAAATATATAAAGAGATTGACCAGTTAGAGAAGACGAAGCTAAACGTGAAGCAATATAGTAAGCGTTATGAGGCATATCAGCCATTTGCGTTGGCTGCCATATTGTTATTGCTTCTCGAGCTGCTACTACGTGTAACCATTTTTAGGAGGATACCGTCATGAACAGATACTTTGAAGACCCTGCATATCTCTGGCTGTTAGTGCTTGTTCCAGTATTAATAGCAATTTATTTTGTAGTACGTCTGCGTCAAAAGAAACGTTTGCGTAAGTTTGGTGACCCAGAACTGGTGCGTCAGCTCATGCCCGATGTGTCACGTTGGAGAGCCATGGTGAAGTATGGCTTGTTGCTTGGCTCTCTGACGCTGCTTATTGTTGCTTTTGCACGTCCACACTGGGGGGCAGGTACAAAGACAGAGAAGCGTAAGGGTATAGAGACCATTATTGCGATGGATATTTCTAATTCCATGCGTGCACAGGACGTGACGCCAAGTCGTCTGGACCGTGCCAAGATGATGGTTGAGAATCTTGTTGATAAGTTCTCAAATGATAAAATAGGACTTATAGTCTTTGCTGGTGACGCTTTCGTTCAGTTGCCCATGACGAGTGACTATGTTTCAGCTAAAATGTTCTTAAGTAGCATTGACCCGTCGATGATTGCCGTCCAAGGTACGGATGTGGCAACAGCTATCGACATGGCTGTTCATAGTTTCAGTCAGGACGATCAGGTTGGTAAGGCAATTATTGTCATTACAGATGGTGAGGACCATGAGGGTGGTGCACTTGAGGCTGCCGAGGATGCCAAGAAACGTGGCATGCGTGTCTTCGTTTTAGGTGTTGGCTCTACAGGTGGTGCTCCTATTCCAGACCCTTCTACAGGTAAGTATATGTTTGATGAGACAGGAAATACCGTTATGTCAGCCCTTAATGAGGATATGTGCAGGCAGATTGCCGAGGCTGGTGGTGGTAAGTATATTCATGTGGAGAACGGATATGCTGCTCAAGAAGAGTTGAACGACGAGTTGGACAAATTGTCAAAAAAAGAGATTTCTGCTGAGGTATATAACAGTTATAGCGAATATTTCATGTGGTTTGCCTTAGCAGCGCTTGTCTTTTTGATTCTCGAGGTGATAGTTCAAGAGCGTAAAAATCCATTGCTGAAGAATGTACGGTTGTTTGGCAGGAAAAAGGCCAATGTTTCGCTTGTACTGCTTTTCCTGCTGTTATGGCCGGTTGCTGTCAGCGCTCAAAACGACCGTCAGCTTATCCGCCAGGGTAACAAACTGTTCCGTGCAGGCAAGTATGCTGAAGCAGAAGTGCTCTATCGTAAAGCTGTTGAGGCTAATGGCCGTAATCCGCAAGCTGCTTTCAACTTGGGCAATGCACTGTTGGCGCAAAAGAAAGACTCTGCTGCCGTCGCACAGCTGCAGCTGGCAGCAAAGCTGGAAACTAATCCTCTTCGAAAGTATCAGGCCTACCATAACATTGGTGTCATTTGTCAGCAGAAAATGTTACTCAAGGATGCGATAGAGAGCTATAAGGAGGCGCTACGACTCTATCCTCATGACGACCAGACACGCTATAACTTGGAACTCTGTAAGCGCCAGCTGAAAAACCAGCCACAAGGTGGAGGCGGTGGTAATAACGACAAGAATGACAAGAAAGACGATAAGAAAGACCAACAACAGCAGCAACAGCAACAGAAAAAAGAAGAACAACAGAAAAAGGAGGAGCAGCAACAGCAGAAGCCTCAAATGAGTAAGGACAATGCTGAGCAGTTGCTGAATGCTGCGCTGCAACAGGAACGTCAGACACAGAAACGCATGCAGGAGCAGCAGCGCCAGTCAGGTCGCCGGCGTCTGAAGAAAAACTGGTAATGGTCACTTGTTGCTAAACGACAAATAGTATGAATCATGGAAAAGAGATGTAATGATATGGTACTCAGCAGGTGGATGATGATGATATGTCTGTCATTTATCATTTATCATTTATCTTTGAACAACGCATTGGCACAAACCATTACTGCCAGTGCTCCGTCTCAGGTGGCAGTGGGTGAGCAGTTCCGACTGACCTATACTGTCAACACTGACGACGTGGAAGGTTTCCGTGCAGGTAATATTCCTGATGAACTCGAGGTGCTTATGGGCCCAAGCACATCGCGACAGTCAAGTTTCCAGATGGTGAACGGACATACCAGCAGCTCGTCATCAGTTACTTATACATATATACTCTGTGCCAATGCAAATGGTTCATTCACTATTCCTCCTGCACGAGCAACAGTAAATGGCAGGACCATTACTTCACGCAGCTTGAATATCAAGGTTAGCGGGCACGCACAAGGCAACAGCGGAACGCGTCAGCAGCGTCAACCCTCAGGCGTTCGTTCTGCTGGTTCACCTATCAGTGGCAGCGATCTCTTTATCAAAGTCAGTGCCAACAAGAGTCGTGTGCATGAACAGGAACCTATACTGCTTACCTATAAGGTATATACCCTTGTAGAACTGACATCGCTTAATGGTAAAATGCCAGACCTCAAGAGTTTCTACTCTCAGGAAATCCCATTGCCTCAGCAGAAGAAGTTTACGGTGGAGACGGTCAACGGTCGTCCTTATCGTACAGTAACGTGGAGCCAGTATGTTATGTTCCCACAAATGACAGGGAAATTAGAGATTCCACCCATTACTTTCGAGGGAATGGTAGTACAGCAGAATCAGAATGTCGATCCGTTTGAGGCATTCTTCAATGGAGGTTCCGGCTATGTTGAGGTAAAGAAACAAATCAAGGCACCAGGGTTAACCGTCGAAGTGTTGCCCTTGCCAGAACGTCCTGCCAATTTCTCTGGTGGAGTAGGGCAGTTCTCTATTAAGGCATCGCTTGACAATAGTGAGGTAAAAGCCAACGATCCTGTTACGTTGAGCATTACAGTTAGTGGCGTGGGTAATATGAAACTGTTGAAAGAACCAGTTGTTAATTTCCCACAAGACTTTGACAAATACGATGCTAAGCTGAATGACAAGACACGCCTGACATCTAACGGACTTGAGGGAAGCATTACCTACGAATATCTGGCAGTGCCACGTCATCAGGGAACCTACGACATTCCTCCAGTGGAGTTTACTTATTATGACACACGTGAGAATGCTTACAAGACCATAAAGACACAAGCTTTTCAACTCCATGTGGCCAAGGGAAGTGGTGGCTCACACAATGTTAATGGCAGTCAGCAGGATATCGAGCAGTTGAACAATGACATTCATTACATCAAGACTGGTGAGGCTCGTCAGCATCAACTGGACGACTTCTTCTTTGGTTCTACTGGTTATTGGATAGCATTAGCATTGTTGGTTCTGACATTTGTCACATTGTTTGTAGTCTTCCGTCAGCGTGCTATTGACAATGCCAATATAGGAAAGATGCGTGGCAAGAAAGCCAATAAGGTAGCAGTGAAACGCTTGAAACTGGCAGACAAGCTGATGAAGCAAGGCAAGGCAGGAGCGTTCTACGACGAAGTACTGCGAGCATTGTGGGGTTACGTGGGCGATAAACTGAATATCCCTGTCGAACAGCTCTCTCGTGAGAATATTAGTCAGCGGTTAGGTGAGCGCAGTGTTGATGAACAGACCATACGTCTGTTTATCGAAGCACTTGATGAATGTGAGTTTGAGCGTTATGCTCCAGGTGACCCCAAAGGTAATATGGGTAAGACGTTCCAGGCTGCCATGACAGCTATTACGCAAATAGAGAATACAATGAAGAAAAGCAACAAGAAACATACATCTGCCCAAACTGCCATAGTCCTGCTACTATGCATGCTCGCATCCCTCTCAGCAAAAGCCACAGTCACAAAGGCTGAAGCTGACAGTGCCTATGCACAGCAACACTATCAGCAAGCAGTAAGTGCCTACGAAGAATTGCTGGAACAGGGTGGTGCCAGTGCGGAATTATACTACAATCTGGGCAATGCCTACTACCGTTCTGACAACATAACGCGCGCCATCATCAACTATGAGCGTGCTTTGCTACTGTCGCCTGGAGATAATGACATACGTCATAATCTACAAATAGCCCGACAGAAAACCACAGATAAACTGGCACCAAGTGCAGACTTCTTCCTCGTAACGTGGTATCGTTCGCTGGTAAACCTCATGGGAGTCAATGCTTGGGCATGGACGGCACTGTTCACTCTTGCTTTAGCCATCGTCCTGTTCCTTGTCTATCTGTTTGCAGAACGTGTGGCATTGCAGAAGACGGGTTTCTTTGGTGCCATTGTCATGCTCATACTCTTCCTCATGGCCAATCTCTTTGCCTACCAGCAGAAACGGACACTTACCATGCGTAATGGGGCTGTCGTTATAGCTTCGGAAACCAGTGTCAAGAGTACGCCTGCTCAGAATGGCACAGACCTCTTCCGTTTGCATGAAGGTACGAAAGTAGAGATTACAGATGACTCGATGAAAGACTGGAAAGAGATACGCCTGCCTGATGGTAAAGAAGGTTGGATGTTGACAAAAGATATGGAGGTAATATGAATGAACTGATACAATTTGACAAAGAGCTGCTGCTCATGCTCAATGGAAGCGACTCTGTGTTTCTTGATGGTGTGGTACTCGTCTTAACAAATGCCAAGACGTGGATTCCGCTATACCTGTCATTACTTTATGTCGTCATTCGTAATAACATTAATTGGCGAACCATTTTTCTCGTTATCGCAAGTGCAGCATTGCTGGTACTACTGGCTGGTACTGTTGATGACGAGATAGTAAAACCACTGGTAGCACGTTGGCGTCCAACTCACGATCCACAGATAGGACATCTGGTCGATGTGGTTAACGACTATCGTGGAGGCAGCTATGGCTTTTTCTCTGCTCATGCATCTAACACATTCAGCGTAGCACTGTTTTTCTCATTACTGGTGCGTAGTCGTGAGCTTACCTTTGGGCTTGTCAGTTATTCTTTAGTTAACTGCTGGACACGCATGTATCTGGGAGTTCATTATCCTGGTGACATTACTGTGGGACTGCTTTGGGGAGCTATTGTTGCCACATCGGTTTATTTCTTGTTCTTGTATGTCAATGGCCGTTGGGTGGGTAATCGTCGTTATTCTTCACCTGGTCTTACCTCCAGTGGATATACTTATCGCAGTGTACATGTTGTTACAGGTGTTTTGTTGATAACACTTGTCTATGCACTGGTCCGAGGCTATCTATCTCTTCATGCAGAATAGCCTTGCTTAAAAAATTATTTCCACCAGTGTTGTTCGTCAAGTATATTGGCTTAAACTGAAATTCCCATTGATGGGAAAAAGAATTCCCATTGATGGGAAAAGTAATTCTCACCAATGGGAATTTCATTTGAACCCAAATGCTATGATCTTTTAATAAGCAAAGAGGGGATATTCTTTCATCTTGTCGTTGACTCGCTGGCGGACACTGGCGATAACCTGTTCGTTCTCTGGGTCGTTGAGCACCTCCTCAATGAGCTCGGCAATGAGTACCATCAGGTCTTCTTTTGCACCACGAGTGGTGATGGCAGGTGTACCAAGGCGTATGCCAGAGGTCTGGAAGGCAGAGCGAGAATCGAATGGAACCATATTCTTGTTTACTGTGATGTCGGCTGCCACGAGCGCATTCTCTGCTACTTTACCTGTCAGTTCAGGATATTTGGTACGCAGGTCAACCAACATAGAGTGGTTGTCTGTGCCACCGCTAACGATGGTGAATCCTCGTTTGATGAGCTCTTCAGCTAACACCTTTGCATTCTTCTGTACCTGCTTGGCCCATTCCTTGAATTCTGGTTTGAGTGCCTCGCCAAAAGCAACGGCCTTTGCGGCAATGACATGTTCGAGCGGACCACCTTGTTCTCCTGGGAAGACTGCTGAGTTGAGCAGTTGAGACATCATCTTCACCTGACCCTTTGGAGTGGTGAGACCCCATGGGTTTTCAAAGTCCTTGCCCATCAGGATGATACCTCCTCGTGGACCACGTAGTGTCTTATGTGTGGTAGAAGTGACGATATGAGCATACTTGACTGGGTTCTCCAGCAGTCCTGCAGCAATAAGACCTGCAGGGTGTGCCATATCAATCATGAGCAGAGCTCCCACTTTATCGGCTATTTCACGCATGCGCTTGTAGTCCCATTCACGGCTATAGGCAGAACCGCCACCGATGATGAGCTTTGGCTTGTTCTCAAGTGCCAGTTTTTCCATCTCGTCGTAATCTACACGACCAGTCTTCTCGTTGAGGTTATAGCCAACGGGTTTGTATAGAATGCCTGACGTGTTGACGAGTGAACCGTGTGACAGATGTCCGCCATGTGCGAGATTGAGTCCCATGAACGTGTCGCCTGGCTTCAGGCAAGTGAGCAGAACAGCCGCATTGGCTTGTGCTCCTGAGTGTGGCTGTACGTTAGCATATTCGCAGTCGAAGAGTTTGCATACGCGGTCGATAGCCAGTTGTTCTACCTGGTCAACCACTTGGCAACCGCCATAGTAACGATGTCCAGGATATCCCTCGGCATATTTGTTGGTCAGATAACTGCCCATAGCTTCCATTACTTGGTCGCTGACGAAGTTTTCGCTTGCGATGAGTTCAATACCCTTCAGCTGACGCTGATGTTCTTTCTCGATGAGGTCGAAAATCTGTTGGTCTCTTTCCATTGTTGTTTTTTTGTTTTTTGTTGGTACTGAAACGGTGCTGAAGGAATACCCAACAGCACCGTTTTCATGGGAGGTACCTAGCAGAGTCGAACTGCTCTACACGGTTTTGCAGACCGTTACCTAACCGATCGGCCAAGGTACCTTTTTCTTTTTGCGGTTGCAAAGATACGACAATTATTCGTTATGGCCAAATTTTTCGTTGAGTTTTTTCTCACAGTAGGCCTTATTTTGTTTCATATGGTCTTTTAGGGTGCAACCTTGGCACTTGTCACAGGGATTATCGGTGGTTGTAAATGCCTGATAGATGCGCCATGTTGCATAGGCTACAGCTGCTATGAGCAGTATGGAAGTGATGATATACTGTATCATACTGGCTTATCGGGTGAGTTTGCGCAGCAGTACCTTGTTGATGACCTGTATGCGTCGTCTTTGGTAAACAATGTCCTCGCGTACATTATTTATATTATTAAAGAAATCGCTGAAGGCGTTGAGCAGTGGGTTGGGTTCAGTGGTGTCTTCTATGACGTTAGGGTTGGTAATGATATTGATACCCATGCTCTCTATGTTGACGTCGATGTCTGTGCCAGTCATAATAGGGTCACCATCAAAGTGGATTGCTCCTGGTTCTTTGCGGTGTATGTGTATGCGCTTACTTTTGAATGTCTTGATTTTAGAATTGTTTTCCAGTGTCTTGCTGAACAGGTCGATGCTGATTTGTGGTGCATCAAAGGCAGTAAACGGTTCCAGTATGACCACGTCCATGAGTCCGTCCTTCATGGTGGCATGAGGAGCGATATAGGCATTGTTTCCGTATTGAGATGCGTTTGCACAGGCAATGAGGAACGCTTTGTATCGCTTGGAACCTGTCTCGTCTTCCACTTCGTAGGTCTCAGGTTTATACTTCAGTCCTTCTTTTAGTACGTTTTCTACATAAGTAACAGGTCCTCGTTTGCCAGACTCAGCAAATTTGAGTGAAATGAATGCATCGAATCCCATGCCACAGGTGCAGAAGAATGGAAGTCCGTTGATGACACCATAGTCGAAGGCCTCAATCTTGCAGTGATTGATGGTCTGTAGTGCTTTGCTGACATCCATTGGCAGGCACAGATGTCGTGCCAGGCCATTGCCTGACCCACAGGGGATAATGCCCAGTGCAGTATTCGTGTGAACCAACGAGCGTGCCACTTCGTTGACCGTTCCGTCCCCTCCAATAGCCACAACAATGTCAGTATGCTGCTTTACACATTCGCGCGCAATCTCTGCTGCATGACCAGCATATTCAGTGGTGCGAATCAGCCAGTCAAAGCGTTCTTTGTCGATGATGCCATCGATAAGGTTGGGAATGTCAGACTTGCTGTGTGTTCCCGATATGGGGTTGAGTATGAATGTAAGTGTACGTTTGGTCATCCCAGTCATTTATGTTGCAAAGATAAGTAAAATTGATGTAATAAGCGGTTGTCTTGGAAAGAATTTTTATCTTTTTGTGATATTTATTAAAAAAATATGCTTGAATTGACAAAAATTATGTAACTTTGCAGCCTGTAATAAAAAGAAAAGTGTTGCAACACATATTTTAATATGGGACAATTACAAGAAAGATACAAGAATTATCGTGAGCCACAGAAGTATATGGAGGCTGACGTTTATCCTTATTTCCGTGCCATAGAAGGCAAACAAGGCACAGAGGTGGAAATGGGAGGCCATAAGGTTCTGATGTTTGGTTCAAATGCATATACCGGTTTAACTGGTGATCAGCGTATCATTGATGCCGCCAAGGCAGCTCTCGATAAATATGGATCAGGCTGTGCCGGTAGCCGTTTCCTCAATGGAACACTCGACCTTCATGTCCAGTTAGAGAAAGAGATTTCTGAGTTTATTGGCAAAGAGGATTGTCTATGTTTCTCTACTGGTTTTTCTGTTAACCAGGGTGTTCTTGCAATGGTAGTTGGCAAGGATGACTATATTATATGCGACGACCGCGACCATGCTTCGATAGTCGATGGCCGTCGTCTTTCGTTTGCCAAGCAGCTCCATTACAAGCATAACGACATGGAAGATCTGGAGCGTGTGCTTCAGAAATTGCCTTATGAGGCAGTCAAGCTTATCGTTGTTGACGGTGTGTTCTCTATGGAAGGCGACTTGGCAAAGTTGCCAGAGATTGTAGAACTGAAGCATAAGTACAATTGCTCCATAATGGTTGACGAGGCTCATGGCATTGGCGTGTTTGGACGTCAGGGTAGGGGTGTGTGCGACCATTTCGGACTGACAGACGAGATTGACCTGATTATGGGTACGTTCTCCAAGTCGTTGGCCTCCATTGGTGGTTTTATTGCTTCCGATTGGGATACCATCAACTTCCTGCGTCATACGTGTCGTACTTATATTTTCTCTGCTTCCAATACTCCTGCAGCTACAGCTGCTGCCATGGAAGCCTTGCACATCATACAGCAGGAGCCACAGCGTATCGAGGCTTTATGGAAAGTTACCAATTATGCATTGAAGCGTTTCCGTGAGGAAGGTTTCGAGATTGGTGATACTGAGAGCCCTATTATTCCACTGTATGTGCGTGACGTTGACAAGACCTTCCTTGTTACAGCTTTGGCTTTCAAGGCTGGTGTATTCATCAATCCTGTCATTCCGCCTGCTTGTGCTCCTCAGGATACGCTGGTGCGCTATGCATTGATGGCTACCCATACAGAAGAGCAGGTTGACCGTTCAGTGGTGGCACTGAAGAAAATTTTTGTTGAGCAAGGTATCATTAAATAATAGAAAAAACCAGCAAAGGGCGATAAAACAAAAAATAATTGGAAAAATATTTTGTTTTTTGCTCACTTATTTGTACCTTTGCACCCGCTTACGAAAAATAAGCACCGAGGTGTAGCGCAGTTGGTAGCGTTCCTGGTTTGGGACCAGGCTGTCGCAGGTTCGAGTCCTGTCACCTCGACCTCCCTTCGCAGAGACCGCTGATTCATGATGATTCAGTGGTCTTTTTCTTTTTTATTTACGATTAGACGATGAAAGTATTACTTATTAATGGAAGTCCAAAGGAAAAGGGCAACACGTTCCAGGCACTAAGCGAAGTAGCTCAGACCCTCAACGCTGAAGGCATAGAGACTGAGATTGTGAGCATTGGCAAGAAAGCTGTTCAGGGCTGTATTGCCTGTGGCATGTGTGGACGAACTGGCAAGTGTACGTTTAACGACGACCTGTATTGCAAGATATGGAGAACCGTGAAAGATGGTATCGACGGTCTGGTGATAGGCTCTCCTGTATATTATGGTGGTCCTAATGGCTCACTCTGTGCATTGTTAGACAGGGTGTTCTATTCCTTAGGGGCAGACCTGAAGTTCAAGCCGGCTGCCAGTGTAGTGGTTTGTCGTCGTGGTGGTGCTTCAGCTTCTTTTGACCGTCTGAACAAGTATTTTACCATTATGAACATGCCAGTGGTAAGTTCGCAATACTGGAATATGGTCTATGGTCAGACTCCTGGCCAAGTGGCACTTGACGAGGAGGGTATGCAAACAATGCGTACCTTAGCCAGAAACATGGCGTGGATGATCAAGAAACTGGATGATCATCCTGAACTGGAGCAGCCAGTATGGACGAACTTCATAAGATAACTTCTATTCCTTTTTACCAGATTGCTTCCTGAACAAGTAGGCGACTATAGCTCCAGAAATGTTATGCCATACGCTGAAGATCGCACCAGGGATAGAGGCCATGGGGTAGGCAGCAAAGTGAATGGTTGCCAGGCTGCTGGCGAGTCCTGAGTTCTGCATGCCCACCTCGATGGCAATGGCTCGTTTCTTTGGCTCCGATAGCCTGAGCATTTTAGCCACCATATAGCCCAATGCCAGTCCACAAAGGTTGTGCAACACAACGACGAGGATGATGAGCAGTCCGCCAGTGAGCAGTTTCGCACTGTTGGCAGATATGACGATGGCAACGATGAAGGCAATTGCCAGCGAAGAGAATGCTGGCAGGTAGTCAGTAGCCCGTTCTGTAAACCGTGGCCATAGCCAGTTGACGATGAGTCCTACCACAATGGGGACGATGACCACCCATAGAATACTAAGGAACATGTTGAGTATATCGACATGGACGCTTTTTCCTGCCAGTGCCCATGTGAGCAGTGGTGTGAGAAAAGGTGCCAGCAGAGTAGAGACTCCAGTCATTCCAACCGATAGAGCGAGGTCTCCTTTTGCCAGGAATGTGATGACGTTCGATGCTGTTCCTCCTGGACAGCATCCCACCAGCACTACGCCAAGTGCAAGAGCCTCGTCGAGTCCGAAGATAGTGGCTAACAGCCAAGCCATTAGTGGCATAACGGTAAACTGTGCCAGACAACCTATGATAACGTCCTTAGGACGGCTGAAAACTATTTTGAAGTCTTGTAGGCGTAGTGTCAGTCCCATGCCAAACATTACGACTCCCAGTAGATAGTTGATGACCGTAGGAGGAATGTAGTCAAAGGCCTGTGGTACGATCAGTGCGCTTATTGCAGCTATCAGTACCAGAAAGCCCATGTAGTCAGATATGAATTTGCATATAGTCTTCATTGTATCAATTATTTTCTCAGTTTGCAAAAGTACAATTTTCTCTTTACATAAAAAAGAAATTACACAATAATTCTGTTGTTTTGCGTAGCAGGTAGCTTTTTCTACCTAAATTATTTGGTAAAAACTTTCTTTTTTAGTATCTTTGCCGCAACTAACCAATAACAATTTATGCGTTACATTCTGCTGTTCTTGACAATGGTTGTCAGCATGCTTGGGAACCCTTTGTTCCTAAGGGCTCAAGAAGTGGACAGGCAGTTTGTTGTCTATAATGCTTCAAACGGACTGGCAGACAATGGTGCGCAGTCCATTGTGTGTACAAAGACAGGCCGTATGGTGATAATGACTATTGGTCATGTCAATTTCTACGATGGTCACGACTTCTCTCATATAGACCCTGTTTCAGAGAATGTTTTTCGTTTGCCTGAGTATCATGGCTATTCACATCCTTACTTTGACAAGTATCATCACCTTTGGCAGAAAAATATGGGTACGGTGACGTGTCTGAACCTGACCCAGGAACAATTTATTGCCAATATTGACTCCGTGTTTAAGGAGTATGGCGTGAAAGACCGTGTCACTGATATGTTCTGCGATGACAATGGTTGTCTGTGGTTGCGTCATGGCAATAAGATTTTTGGCTCTGAGACGAAAAAAGACTATCCATTAGTCCCTAACCTGAACCTGCAGGACTTGGCAGAATATGATAACCGGTTGTTACTGCTGTTTTACGAGAATGGCGACGTGGTAGCTCTTGATTTGCAAAGTGGCAAACAGCTCTATCGGCTGAAGGCATATGCTGACGACCAGGTAGAGAAGTACAAGAGTACGTCGCTGATTCTGAAGGACGGTCAGTCGTACTTCCAGATACGATGTGGCAAGTCAGAAGGCATATTGCTGAGGTTTGACGTAGAGAAACGTCAATGGACGACGATTATGTCGCAGCCTTATCGACTGAATAACATGGTCATACACGAGGGTGTGCTTTACTTGTCGTCAGCTCAAGGCTACTGGACATATAACCTGACGACGAAGGAGACTAAGCATGTGGAGTCGCTGACCCTGGTTGGCGGAAAGCAGTTGCAAACATCCATCAATACCATAGAGTTCGACCGTCAAGGAGGCATGTGGATTGGTACTGAGACGCGAGGTCTGTTCTATGCCAAGCCGTTCACGTCGCCTTTCCATGTATATGCCTTGTCCGACCCACGCGCTGCAGAGTATATGAAAATCCTTGACCGTCAGTCCACGTTTTACGTGGATACCTATCGTGGTGAGAATGCTGACTGTGTCTTGCAGGACAGTCGTGGATGGATATGGGTAGGCACACGAACGGGTCTGAAGCTTTACAAGTCAGCCACAGCATCCACCTGTCAGCTGTTTACTCGCAAGCAAGGTCTGTTCAATGATATCATCCACTCCATTGTGGAAGACCAGCAAAACCATATCTGGGTTGGTACCAGCTATGGTATTTCTCGTCTGGCAATTAAGAACGGCAAAGTTGGTGAAATCAATACTTATGCCACTCGCGATAATGTTCCTGTAGAGTCGTTTGTTGACGGTCGTTCAGTGATGATGGACGATGGTACCATTGTTATGCAGTCAGTTGACCATGTGGTGACATTTAATCCTAAGAATTTCCATTTCGACACGTTCCGTGACTATAAGTTTTATCCCAAACTTATTGGCATGATGGTCAATGGTACGCGTGTGGAAGCCGGTACTACCATTGATGGCAAGCAGATTCTCGACAAGGCCATTACCCGTTCGTGGGAGGTGAATGTTGATTATAACCATAACAATGTGACACTGCTTTTCTCTGCCCTCAACTTCTTCCGTCCCCTGCAGTCCTATTACCGCTATCGTGTGCCAGAAATAGACAGCAAATGGAAAGTGGTGTCCTATGCTAATTCTGGTGGACTGGTTGACGGCAATGGCATGTTCCACCTGCCATTGCCAGGCTTAACACCTGGTGACTATCATATTGAGGTACAGGCATCTATGTATCCTGATGTTTGGATACAGGAGCCTATTGTCTGGACGCTTCATGTCAACCAGCCTTGGTGGCGTGCCACGAGTGTGTATGCTGCATTGGCTGCCATTGTTCTTATTCTTTTGATTCTTAACCTGGTTATGTTCAGTAGAAACACGCGCATGAAGATACGTCGTTTCACTTCCGAGCAGAACATTATCCGTCAGTTGCGCCACTTTGTCAACGCAAATGACAGCATGGGCAGAGAGGTGTTCAGCAGGGAATCAGACATTCAAGCAAGTCTTTCTGGGCAACAATACAGGCTTGACGAAGACTTTATGTCGCTCATGTTGAAGGTGGCGCCTTACCTCAACAGTTATTTCTCTTCACAATTAACGCTTGGTGAATTGTGCAAAGTGGGTAATGTCAGTCACAAGACTTTCCTGAATTTGGTGTCGAAAAACATCACAAAGAAGCCATACGAGTTTATACGTCGCCTGCGCCTGCAACAAGCAGCAAACCTGTTAAAGGCTTCCGATAAGTCTGTTGAGGATATTGCCGACGAGTGTGGCTTTTGTTCGCCTAACTTTTTTGTGGCATCTTTCTTCCGTCAATATCGTCTGACGCCACAGGAATATCGACAATCAGAAAATCAGTTGTCGATAACCCACTAATTTCCAGGTACGTTCCCCTGTGCCTTTATAGTAAACATAAGCTTGATAACGATTGCTCGCCTGGTAGAAACAACCTTCCGTTGGAGCTATCTTCGTGGAGCCGTCAGGCTGGCGCAAACGGTATTGGTAGTTATAGTATCCTTGCTTCTGCCAAATGGTAGCCCTGTAGCAGTGGCTGTCGTAGTCGTAGGTCATCAGATAGGCAGAAGGGTTGGTAGCAGTTGTCCACTGGCCACTGACGACGACATCGCCTGGCAAAGGGTCGCTCTTCAGCTGGTAACAGACGCGCACGTAGTCGCAAGTGGTGCTTACTTCAATGTTGTCGCTGTTACGTATCAGGAAAGCGCCGTCGGCATCCTCGTCAGTGAGATAGTTGCGCCTTGGCTCGTCAGTAAAAGGGTAGGCGTTATAGGCTGCTCCGTCCCAAGTGATGCGTTCCAGTCCCATCGTGGTGTGGCTAACGTCCAGTATCTCGAATTTCCTGTATTCATTGTTGGCAGGGAAGATGAGTTGCCGGTTGTGCGTCCATTCCAGTCCATTGATGTTACGTAGGTTGGGACGTGGGTTCTTCACGCCTTCGCTCCATTGCTGGTTTTGTGTCACCACCGTGTATATTTGTTCCTCTGGGTTGGTTACGTTTATCGAGCCATAGTTGATGGCCATGCTCACCTGTTGGTGCTGCTGGTTGACGTCGATGTCCGTATTGGTTGTTGCAGCCATGCTAACACTTACCCTTGGCTCCACCACCATGAAGCGAACCTTTACCACCTCCTCGTCCGTCTCGTTGTCAGTAATAGTAAGCAGGTAGTTGCCGCTCATGGTCAGTCGAGTCAGCTCGTTTGGTATCTGCATGCTATAGTGCATGTAAGGTACGGTGGTGTTCATTGAGGCAGCATAGTCCTCAATGGGTTGGTCGTTGAACCCCTCCAGCCAGTCGCTTTGGAATATCTCCTCACTTAGGGTCCAGTCAGCCTCACAGTGATCAATGTGGTAACTCATTGGGTGATAGGCATGGCTCATGCGGTCGAACGACACATCCAGCACGTCCTGTCCTCCCATTGTCATCACTGCCGGCGACAGCCAGTCGCCGTTGACGATGGCCTGCAGGCTTTTGATGTCATCGGTGAGCATTTGGTGCTGAGCCGTCATGCAGCCTGCTCCTATATATAATAATGTGTAAAGCCACAGTAGTCTCTTCTTCATTGTCCTTCCTTGATGGTTCGCCTGCAAATATACAAATTATTCTTCATATATCAGTGCAGCTTGAACACGAATTAACACTTCTGCCTTTCTTTTGTAAAATCCATATAAATAGGGATTGTGAGTGATACGATATCTGTTTACCTTTGCACCCTGAAAAAAAGAGTAAAAACAAACACATATGATGAAAAAGACTGTTTTCTTGTTGACAGCACAACTGGCGCTGATGAGTATGCCAGCTGTAGCAATAGATGTATTTACTGACGACTCGTCTCGAGTGAGCAATCTCGACGAGGTGGTTGTCGTGGCACAGCCAAAGGAGGGTTTCGCTCTCCGTCTGCAGCCCCTCAGTTCAACCGTTGTCACTTCTGGACAACTCAATAGCCTGAACGTGACAGACCTCAGTGAGCTCTCCGACTTTGTTCCCTCGTTCTCCATGCCTTCTTATGGCTCACGACTTACTTCTTCTATGTATATTCGTGGCATAGGCTCACGTGTTAATAATCCAGCTGTGGGCATCTATTACGATAACATTCCTCTAATGTCGAAGGCTGCCTTCAACCATCATTTCTATATGGTTGATCGTGTTGACGTGTTGCGTGGACCGCAGAGTACGCTCTATGGTCAGAATACAGAGGGCGGACTGGTACGTATCTACTCCAAGAACCCCATGAACTACCAAGGCACCGACATTCGTCTGGGCGTTGGTACTGGTCTGTATTCCAATGTCGAGGTGGCACACCACCATCGTCCTTCTGACAAGTTGGCTTTCACAGTAGCAGGCTTCTACAGTGGTCTTCGTGGTTTCATCAACAACCAGAACTTCGACGAAAAGAACGACAAGACCAATGAGGCAGGCGGCAAGCTGCACCTGCTCTACATGCCCACGTCCCAGTTGACCTTCGACTGGACGGCTGACTATCAGTATGTCAATCAGAACGGCTTTGGCTATGGTGAGTTCCAGCCCATTGAGAGCAGTTCTGCCAAACCCTATAGTCTCGATGTGGAAAACCCTGCCACAACCATCATGAACGGCTATAAGCGTAACATGTTCAACACTGGTCTTACCATCAGTTACGCTTTCCCACGCCTGCTCTTCACATCGACCACCAGTTATCAGTATCTGCGAGACCATATGACGATGGACCAGGACTACATGACGCCTGACTACCTGCAGCTGGAACAGCTCCAGAAGCAGAACGCCATTACTCAGGAACTGGTGCTTCGTAGCCGTGACAACGGCACCTGGCAACACACCAGCGGACTCTTTGGGGCTTACCAGTGGCTTCGTACCGATGCACCCGTCAAGTTTGGCGATGCTATCACGGCACCCATTGGCAACGCCATTACCAAGGCAATGACCAATGCCATGATTCAGGGTATGATAGCCCAGGGCATGCCGGAGGCAGTGGCACGTGCCACCGTTGAGCGCATGGGTGTCACCATGTCGGCAGAGATGGCTGTACCAGAGTTCTTCCATACTCCATCCATGAATCTGGGCGTCTTCCACGAGTCGAACATCCTGCTGGGCGACCACCTGAAGGTAACCCTTGGTCTGCGCTTTAACTATGACTATGTGAAGATTGACTACGATGCACTGGCCTACATGAACATGACAGGTGGAACGGCAGAGCGCCAGGCAACCTATCATCTTACTTCTCATGTCGTTGACAATCGTTCGAAGGGCTATACGCAGCTGCTGCCAAAGTTCGGACTCACGTGGTCGTTTGACGATAACCTCGGCAATGTCTATGCCCTGGTATCCAAAGGCTATCGCATGGGAGGCTACAACATCCAGATGTTCTCTGACATTCTGCAAACCGACCTCAACGCAAACCAGCAGAAAGCCATGCGTGGCGACTATGACGTTGAGCATAGCGTGGCCGACTACGATGCCATTGATGAGACCATCGCCTACAAGCCTGAGGAGTCGTGGAACTACGAACTTGGCACTCACCTCAACCTCTTCGACAACCGTCTGCATGTTGACCTCTCATTGTTCTACATGCAGATACGTAACCAGCAGCTCTCACAGCTCATTGCAGGTTCCAACTATGGACGCATTATGGTCAATGCAGGCAAGAGCCATTCCTGTGGAGCAGAGCTCTCTCTTCGTGGCAGTGCGTTCGACAATGCGTTAGAGTGGGGGGCTTCCTATTCTTTCACGAATGCGAAGTTCGACGAGTACGACACTTATAACGACAATTATGTGCCATTCATTCCCCAGCACATGTTCAGTGGAATGGCCGACTATCACATCGGAAAGTTCACCATCGGAGCAAACATCTCAGGCCAGGGTAAGACTTGGTGGGACGAGGCTAACACGTTCAGCCAGAAGTTCTATGCGCTCTTAGGTGCTCATGCCGACTACGACTTTGGTCCCGTTGTGGTCAGCCTGTGGGGACGTAACTTGACCAACACAAAATACAATACGTTTGCAGTAGCTTCCAGTGCGGCTGGTGGTCAGCGCTACTTTGCCCAGCGCGCCAACCCCATTCAGGCTGGAGTGAATGTGAACATACATTTCTAAACGTTCATCAGCTCTGACATGACCATGTCGCTAACAAATAGTCCGCGACGTGTCAGGTGCAGATGATGATCCTCTAATTGCAGCAGCCCGTCGTCTAAAAAGCGACGGGCTGTTGTCATGCAGTACTGGCGCTCCTCCTCCGTCAGTTGTCGCAGGTCCAGTCCCTCGCGTGTCCTCAGTGCTACGGTAACACGGTCGTTGTAGCGTGTCCAGCCAGTTATCTCCTCGCTGTCCTCAGTAGCCGACAGTCCTTCTTGTGTCCTGCGTATGTATTCGCTCAGGTCTGCCACGTTCCACATGCGCCGCCTTCCGTCGTAGCTGTGGGCAGCAGCCCCAATACCTATATATGGCGTGTCGTTCCAGTACGAGGAGTTATGCCGTGAACGGTAACCCTTACGTGCGAAGTTCGAGATCTCATAGTGCTCATAACCGCCTTCCGTCAGCCTGTCAATCAGCCGTTCGTACATCTTCCGTTCCGTTTCCTCGCTCAACTCGAAACGCTCAGCTCCCGTCTCTATACGTCTGAACAGCTCGCTGCCTTCCTCTACCATCAGGCAGTAAGCCGACAAGTGCTCCACGTTCAGTGCCAGGGCAGCGTCAATGTCACGCTCCCAGTCCTGTAGCGTCTCTGCAGGAAAGCCGTACATCAGGTCAATGCTGATATTGTTAATGCCCCACTGGCGCAGACGCTCCACAGCCATTGCCACCTGACTGGCAGTGTGACGACGGTGTAGCCAGCGTAGTCGTTTGTCGTCAAACGTCTGTGCACCCATGCTCACACGGTTCACAGGCAACAGTGCCAGTCCCTTTGCCCATTCCTCCGTCACGTCGTCAGGATTCGCCTCGATGGTAATCTCTGCATCGGGCGTCACGTTAAAGTGTTGGTAAATGGCCTCGAAGACCTGTTGAAGCTGGGTGGTGGTGAGTTGTGACGGCGTACCGCCTCCTAAGTAAATGGTGCTGATATCCGTGCCAGCGGCCCGTCGCTTGTCGCTCGTCGCTATTTCTGTGCATAGCGCCTCTACATACTGTTGACGTTGCGCCAGCAGCGTTGTGGAATAGAATGCACAGTAGATGCATCGACTCTTGCAGAAGGGAATGTGTATGTATAATCCTGCCATTATGTTTTCGTTTCAGGCCACTAAAGTACTAATAAAATTTAATATTTGAAAGCAAACGTAGGTTTTTTGCATGAAAATAACTAATTTTGGCTTCGCCTTTTTGAATTTACAAACCTAAAACATATTAATTATGAAAGTTTATCAAACCAACGAAATCAAAAACATTGCATTGCTTGGCAGTGCGGGTAGCGGCAAGACCACTCTTGCCGAAAGCATGCTTTTCGAAGCAGGTATCATTAAGCGCCGTGGTACGGTAGAAGGTAAGAATACTGTTAGTGACTATTTCCCTGTAGAACAGGAATACGGCTATAGCGTCTTCTCTACTGTCTTCCATGTAGAGTGGAACAACAAGAAGCTGAACATCATCGACTGTCCAGGATCAGACGACTTCGTAGGAGGTGCCATCACTGCACTCAACGTCACTGACCAGGCTGTTCTGCTCATCAACGGACAGTATGGTCCTGAGGTTGGTACAATGAATGCCTTCCGTTATACTGAGAAGCTGCAGAAGCCCGTTATCTTCCTCGTCAACCAGCTTGACCGTGAGCACTGCGACTACGATGTCATACTTAATAACCTCAAGGAGATTTATGGTTCCAAGTGCGTGCCTGTACAGTATCCTATTGCTACCGGTCCTGGCTTTAATGCCGTCATCGACGTGCTGCTGATGAAGAAGTACAGCTGGAAGCCAGAGGGTGGCGCACCTATCATCGAGGATATTCCTGCCGACCAGAAGGACAAGGCACAGGAGCTGCATGCTGCTCTTGTCGAGGCAGCAGCTGCCAACGACGACTCACTCATGGAGAAATTCTTCGAGAGCGAGAGCCTCACTGAGGACGAGATGCGCGAGGGCATCCGCAAGGGACTTGTCACACGTTCCATCTTCCCCGTCTTCTGCGTCTGCGCAGGCAAGGACATGGGCGTGCGCCGTCTCATGGAGTTCCTTGGCAATGTAGTGCCATTCGTTAGCGATATGCCAAAGGTGAAGAATGTTGCAGGTCAGGAAATCACACCTGATGCCAGCGCACCAACGTCACTCTATTTCTTCAAGACTGGTGTTGAACCACATATCGGCGAAGTAAGCTACTTCAAGGTAATGAGCGGTAGCGTCAAGAGCGGTGACGACCTGACCAATGCCGACCGTGGTTCCAAGGAGCGTATTGGTGCTCTCTATGCTTGTGCAGGTGCCAACCGTATTGCTGTTGACGAACTGAGAGCAGGCGACATCGGCTGTACCGTGAAGCTGAAGGATGTGAAGACTGGCAACACGCTGAACGGCAAGGACTGCGAAAACCGTTTCGACTTCATCGTCTATCCTAACTCTAAGTACTCACGCGCCATCAAGGCCGTCAACGAGTCCGAGACCGAGAAGATGATGAGCGCCCTGAACAAGATGCGCCAGGAAGACCCCACGTGGGTTGTCGAGCAGTCGAAGGAACTTCGTCAGATTATTGTCCACGGACAGGGTGAGTTCCATCTGCGTACGCTGAAGTGGCGCATGGAGAACAACGAGAAGATCAACATTGAGTATCTCGAGCCGAAGATTCCATATCGTGAGACCATCACCAAGATGGCTCGTGCTGACTATCGCCACAAGAAGCAGTCGGGTGGTGCCGGACAGTTCGGTGAGGTGCACCTCATCCTGGAGCCTTACACCGAGGGCATGCCTGATCCTACATCGTTCAAGATCAACGGCCAGGAGTTCAAGATGAACATCAAGGGCAAGGAAGAGATTGACCTGGAGTGGGGTGGTAAACTCGTGTTCATCAACTCTGTCGTGGGTGGTGCCATTGACCTCCGTTTCATGCCTGCTATCCTCAAGGGTATCATGGAGCGTATGGAGCAGGGACCTCTGACTGGTTCTTATGCACGTGACGTGCGTGTCATCGTCTATGACGGTAAGATGCACCCCGTTGACTCCAATGAACTCTCGTTCATGCTTGCTGCACGTAACGCCTTCTCGGCAGCATTCAAGGAGGCCGGTCCTAAGGTGCTCGAGCCTATCTACGACCTGGAAGTGCTGGTGCCTGCTGACTACATGGGCGATGTGATGAGTGATCTTCAGGGCCGTCGTGCCATCATCATGGGTATGGACTCAGAAGCCGGTTATCAGAAACTGACCGCGAAGATTCCTCTCAAGGAGCTCTCCAGCTACTCTATCGCACTGTCTTCACTCACTGGCGGCCGCGCCTCGTTCACCACGAAGTTCTCCAGCTACGAACTCGTTCCGAACGACATCCAGCAGGAACTCATCAAGCAGCATGAGGCAGAAATGAAGGACGAAGACTAATTCACGATACTACATTATTAAGTATATTCTTTACGGCAGTTGCCCATCACGGGTGGCTGCCGTTTTGTTTTGTGTTGGTTTGCCCCGTTTTGCTCGATGCAAAGGTACGAAGAAAAACGATTCGCTCCAAGGAAATGACGGGGAAAGCGGAAAGAAGTCGGGGTGCAGACCGTATAACCGCCACATAGTCAGTATTTTATGCATTCCCTATTTCATGCTTATCCCAATACCAGTTTGAGCCCATCCGACATGAGTTACAAGCCCCTCGCTCGGTTGGATTTGCAATCCAACCGTAATGAATATAAGCATTTGTAATGCGCAAATGTATTTACATTATCAAATAGAAGGTAGGGGTATCAGCGCATTACAAATGCTTATACTCCATGACGTCGGATTACAAATCCGACTAAGCAGAACATGTTGCTCTCCTGCTAACAGCAGGGGGGGCAGTATTTTATGCATTTCCTATTTCATGCTTATCCCAA
>JAFPED010000033.1 GCA_017423565.1 Prevotella sp.
GGTAACCCATGTTACCCCAAACAGCACCAGTGATAGAGGGGTCCCACTTCCAAGTCTTCTTGCCATAGTTGTTAGAAGCAAGGAAACGTACCGGCATCTCCAGCTCACCGGCTACCTCAACAGTAAAATCCTTTACAGCCGTAGTCTCCACACCATCCTGGTTGATGTAACGGAAGCTCACCTTCTGATTAGGATCTGAGCCACGCGTGGGAACGAAGTTAAACACACCGGCAGAGGCACCGCTGGCCAGTTTGAACTCAGAACCATCAGCCTTGGTGTAGAAAATATATACGCTTGAAACGGAAGGAATACTGTACTTAATCCAGTTACCGTCCGCTTTCGGTTCAGTACATGCGGCATCAGCATATTGCGAAAACGTAGCACCACTAAGCAGCTGCTCAGGTGTAAGGTTGGTCACGTCAAAATCTTTCTCATCCTTGATGGGATCGCATGACGTGAGAATGCCCAGTGCTACCGCAAACAATAATATTGACTTTTTCATATTGCTATTTTTTATTCTTATTATCGTAACTCAAAATTAATCGTAAACTGGCGTACCAGACATGTTAGCACCTGCAACACCTGCACCCCAACCAGGATTCTGTTTCAGAATAGACTCATCTCCAATAATGCTAATCTGCTTTGGAGGAATCATGAGGAAGCCGTCAGTATCGGCATAACGCTGTGCCCAGCTGCTACCACCAACACCCTGACCATGATGCATTACGGTCCAGTGACCGGTGTAGTTCACACGTGAACCATCCTGACGCTGCAGGGCAACAGCAGCCTCACAGCTTGCACCACCGTTCTTACCAGACCAACGACGCAGGTCGTTGAAGCGCAGACCCTCACCAGCGAGCTCAAAACGACGCTCGTTCTTGATGTTCTGCCAAGAATAAGATATAGGAGCCAGTCCTACGCGTGCACGTACCTTATTCATTTCATCTGCTGTACCAGTCAGCTCAGATTGCATCAGCATAACATCAGCAAGACGCAGCAGCACGATGTCAGCGAAGTGATCACCCTGGAATGAGTTACCGTTGTTATTAGAAGCATCGGTATTCTCTGTACGATAGACACCCCACCATGTGTAAGCGACGGTATGGTCGCTCCAAGTACTCTTAGAACATGTGATAGGCATCCATTTCTTGTTGTAGTAGCCAGCATCCTCAGAGCAAGAAGTGGTGAATACGAAGTGGTCACACTCAGCCTGTGCATCCAGGATGGTAGCCTTCTTACGTGGGTCGGCATCACTCCAGTCATCCCAGAGGTTAGCATTGATGGTACCCTGACCCCAGCCCTGTCCGAAAGGAAGAGTCTCGAGGTCACCATTGGCATGTCCTGCACCGTCGTCATCACAACGGAGACCGCAGTACAGAGATACCTGGTTACAGAATCCCATACCAATAGTACCATTCCAAGAAGCAGCATTCATGTACTGAATCTGGAACATCTGCTCAGAGTTACCGTTACCTGCCCATACCTTACCAGCAGCAGCCAGGTCAGCAACATAGTCATAGTCGTTGATGGTGTACTGGTTGGTATATTGCCACAGCAGACGGAAGTCTTCAACGAGCTTGTAACCGCCATTCTTAATAGCATCGTCAAGGAATGCGACAACCTGAGACTTGCTCAGAGAAGCACCAGCACCCTCCTGCTCAAAGTCAAATGTTACGTCAGCCAGGTTAGCTGTTGCCAGCTCACCAGCTTTCTTATAGAAACCTTCGTAGAACATGTAGGCACGTGCCAGATAACCTTCGGCAGCACCCTTGGTAGCGTGACCGTCACCCTGTGTGGTGTAACCGTGACTCATCAGGTTTGAAGCACTGGTGAAGTCTGCCAGAATGTGTGGCATGATAACGTCTTCAGCACTTACCTGAGGACATGGATCGGGAGCTGCAGCGGTCCAGTAAGCAGGGATATCACCCCAGAACTGTACACCCCAGAGGTAGAACAGTCCACGGAGGAAGTAAGCCTCACCGAGGAGCTGGTTACGAGTCTTCTCCTGACCTGTCCAGTCGAAAGCGTCAACAGCAGAGATAATAGCATTGGCACGAGCGATACCAACATAGATATTGTGCCAAGAAGCATCGAAGAGGTCTTCCTTATTAGCCATGAGGTGACCAATAGCATGTGACTCTACGTCACCTGTACCACCGGCACCGTTCGCATCGTCAGACATGATGTAGCCAACGAACCAGGGAGTCTGAAGGGGATTCGTGCTCAACTGGTTCAACACACCATACAAGGCAGCCAACTCCTTATTCAGGTCATCAGCCGATGACGGGTAGTTGGAGGTGTTAGCCTGTGTGAAATTCTTGGAATCGAGGAAGTCTTCACAAGAAGCGAGAGCGAAGACAGCCGCGATAGCCATAATAAATATCTTTTTCATATTGCTTTTCTTCTATTTTTAAGTTGTCACATTGATTAGAACTTAATGCTTGCACCGATGACATAAGTACGTGCAGAAGGATACAGACCTACGTCAATACCGCGAGACCAAGAGTCCTGACCACCAGAAGAACCAACTTCAGGATCAACACCAGTGTAACCAGTGAAGGTGTAGAGGTTCTGAGCCTGAACGTAGAGACGCAGCTGCTGGAAAGGAGAAGACTTCCAAAGCTTGCAGAAGTCATAACCCAGCGTGATGTTCTGAATCTTGAAGTAGTCAGCATTCTGCATGTAGCGGTTAGAAACCCACTGGTCTGCAATCTGACCGACAGTCAGACGAGGCTGATCGTTGCTGGTACCCTCACCGTGCCAACGGTTGAAAGCATCAACGGTATAGCTGTTGTACTGGTTAGCCAGCAGAGCGGTACGGTAGCACTGCAGTACCTGCATGCCGAAAGCGCCAAAACCGGTGATACCGAAGTCAAGACCCTTCCATTCGAAGCCCAGGTTTACACCGAGGGTTACGTCAGGATGTGGGTTACCAATTTCATGACGGTCGTTGTCATAGTCGATAGAGCCGTCACCATTATAGTCTTCCCAGATGGGGTCGCCAGGAACAGCACCAGCGAGAACAGCCTGACCGGCAGCACGTGCTGCGTCAATCTGTGCCTGGTTCTGCCAGATGCCATTGTAAGACATACCATAGAAGTAGCCAATGGGGTGACCTTCCTCAACACGTGCTACGTATGAAGAGTTCTCGAAGAGAGCCTTTGTAGCACCATTGATCAGACCCTGACCGTTAGCGATACGTGTTACTTCGTTCTTGTTGGTAGCGAAGTTAACATTTGCATGATAGCGGAAGTCGCTGCCAATCTGATCGTTCCAAGACAGAGCAACCTCGACACCAGTATTGCGAACGTCACCGGCATTGATGTAAGCAGGAACCTCATAACCCAGCACCTCATTCATAGGAGCTTGGAGCAACCAGTCCTTTGTAGTCTTACGATACCAGTCGAAAGCCAGTCCTAAGCGGCTGCGCAGGAAGCGGGCATCGATACCGATGTTAATCTGCTCAGATGTTTCCCATGTCACATCCTCGTTTGGAGCATTACGTGCATAAGCACCGGTAGTATAGATGTTACTGTTAACGGTGTTATTCAGATCGCTTGAGAACTTATAACCATAGTCGGCATAGTCCGACGGAGAGAAAGCAATGTTAGAGAGATAGTAGAAGTTAGGAATGTTACAGTTACCATTCTGACCCCAAGAAGCACGGAGTTTCAAGAAGTTCATCCACTCGCGTGTTGACTCCATGAATGGCTCGTTGGTGATAACCCAACCTGCAGAGAATGAGGGGAAGTAACCCCAGCGCTTGCCGCGAGCGAAGTTGCTTGAACCGTCGGCACGGATGATGGCTGTTGCCATGTACTTCTCGTCGTAGTTCCAGTTGACACGTCCGAAGAACGAAGCGATGCTTCCCTGCCAAGGACTGTCATAACCAGAGTGACCAGTCATATACTTAGTCTCGTAGTTGCTAGGAATATTGAAGTCCCAACCGTTACGAACCAGAGAGTTCAGGTTTGAGTCACCAACAGTGAAAGCCATTGACATGCCAGAGCTCCAGTTAGAACGCTCGAACGACTGTCCAACGAGAACGTCAATGGTATGTTTGCCAAGCTGTGGCAGGATATAAGAGATAGTGTTCTCCAAAGAGAAGCTGCTGCTCTCGTATTCACCCATGTTCATACCCCAGTTACCACTTGAGTTAGTGAAGCTGGCGCTGAATGGCATTGAGATGCTGCGGTTATAGCTTGCGCTGTAACCAGTATTGAATTGTCCACGATAGCGGAGGTTCTTGATAGGCTCAACAATCCAGTAGAAAGTAGCACCTACACCGAAGTCGCGGTTCTTGTTGATAGAGTTGAATCCACCTGCAAGGAAGTGGTTGAGCGGGTTGCTATAGATCATCGTGCTATAGCCGGCACCATTCTTTGCGTAAGAAGCGACATTTCCGTCAGCATCGTAAGCGGGAACCAACGGAGAAGCGATGTAAGCGGCCTGCATGATGTTCCAGTAACCATTGCTCTCTGCCAGGTCGTGGCTTCTGTGATACCAGTATGACATATTCTCACCGATGGTGATGATGTCGTGCTCCTCACCCAGCAGGTCCTTACCCTTAAGCAGAACGTGCTCTGAGTTGATACGACCACCGTAGCGCTTGTAGTTAGAAGCGTTGTCACCACCCATTACACCTTCGTTAGAGCTGTAGTTAAGTGACATAGAGAACTTCGAACGGTCAGTACCACCAGTCAGGCTGACAGCGTGGCTGAACTGCAAAGCATTCTTGTTCTCATACTCCTTGAACCAGTCAGTACCAGCCCAACCGTTGTTTACTTTCTCAAGGATGTCAGCAGGAACAAGGCTTGACCAGTTTGTAGCTGTTCCGTAAGTGTTGAAGTTCGTCTCGTTGATGAGCTGCATGTACTGCTGTGCATTAACCATGCCAGGAACCTTGTAGGCGTTTGACCAACCTACATAGCCGTCATACTGCAGCTGAATCTTACCAGCCTTACCCTGCTTGGTAGTTACCAGGATAACACCGTTAGCAGCACGAGCACCATAGATGGCTGCAGAAGCAGCATCCTTCAGCACGTCGATAGACTCGATGTCGTTCGGGTTCAAGCCATTCAGACCATCGTTTGCAGTACCAGCATTGATACCGTCGATAATCAGCAGTGGTGAAGATTCGCCGATGGTACCCACACCACGAATGTTAACCTTGAAACCCTTACCTGGCTGAGAAGAACTCTGGGTGATGTTCACACCAGGAGTGCTTGACTGCATGGCGGTCAGAGCGTTGGTGGTGTTCAGCTTGGCAATATCCTCACCCTTTACCTGAACAGTAGCACCGGTAACCAGTTTCTTCTTCTGGACACCGTAACCAACCACTACCACTTCCTCCAGAGACTCACTGTCCTCGGCCAGTGTGACGTTAATCACACTCTGGTTGCCGACCGCAATCTCCTGAGTCATGTAACCGATGTACGTGAATACCAGCGTAGCACCTGGCTGCACGTTGATAGAATAGTTACCGTCGATGTCGGTAATCACTCCGTTACTGGGATTACCCTTCTCCGTCACCGTAGCACCGATAACCGGTCCTTCAGCATCAGATACAGTACCCGTAACCTTCTTCGTTGTCTGCTGGACACCATCTATGGCATTCACAGCAGCGTTGGCGTTAGGCGAGTAGCAAAGTCCCATCAGGGCCAGAGCACTCATCAACAGCGCCGTCTTTCTGATTCTTTGATTCATACTTAGGTATTTACTTTGATTGATTGAAAAATTGTTCGTTTAATGTATTAGGTATAAGAGAACAGGCATATAGCCTTTCCCTGGCCACGCTTGACCTCCCAGGTCAGCCTTAGCCGAGAAGATTTCTAAGTTTTGGTCATATTGTTTGTTTTCATTTTGTTAGTTTATCGGGGCATATGATAGATTCTGCCGTTACATTGCAGAGTACTGCAATTTGACCTTGCAAAAATAGCATATTTTTATGAAATAGAATGATATTCTTATGACAAAAATCAATACTTTTTTGCCAGAAACCCCATTTTTTAACAAATAAAGGTCTTTTTTAGCGAATAAGTGTTAACAATACACACCGAAAAACGGGACATTTTCGTCTCTTTTTAATATACTTAAACACCTCACGCGCGCGTACATTAATATTATTATGGTAGGACCAAAAGAAGAGTCAAGCCTTTTGAAGAATGGCTGTCATTCACACTTAAGGAAGAAGGCCAGAAAGGCCCGAGAGTTTTGAACATGTCAAGTTGATAATTCGAGGCTAACATCAAAACAAATTTAGTAGGTCTTACCCGATTTCATCGCATATAACGAGTTCATAGTGCTCAAGCTTAATTTCCATATTTCTCAGTGCCTTCTCCGTCTTGGTCTCCTTAATCATGGTCAGCAGATGCGATACATAAGTAAAGAATACAGATAATAATGTAAAAAATGCTTGTTTTTCGCACCATGATTAGGAAAATCTGCGGATTTTTGAGTACCTTTGTGGCAAAATGTTAAATTGAGGATTTAGTTTCCTCAATGTTATGGGAAAAGACAAGTATGACGCAGAGCGAAGAGATATTGGAGCAAGGACTAATAAAAACCCTGACGGATATGAACTACGAGTACGTTTCCATCAAGGAGGAAGAGAACTTGCTCGCTAATTTCAAGGTGCAGTTGGAGAAGCACAACCAGAAGGAACTGGCTGCGCATGGTCGTGAACACTTTACCGATAAGGAGTTCGACAAAATACTGCTCTATCTGGAGGGTGGCACTCGCTTTGAGAAAGCCAAAAAACTGCGTGACCTGAAGAACTTCCAGTTAGAGAACGGTGAACGGGTGTGGATTGAGTTCATCAACAAGCAGCACTGGTGCCAAAACGAGTTTCAGGTCAGTAATCAGATAACCGTTGAGGGACGAAAGAAGTGCCGCTACGACGTGACCATCCTCATCAACGGTCTGCCACTGGTGCAGATAGAGTTAAAGAAACGTGGCGTGGAGTTGAAGCAGGCATATAATCAGATTCAGAAATACCATAAAATTTCTTATCACGGACTCTTCGACTACATCCAACTCTTCGTTATCAGCAACGGAGTAAATACCCGTTACTTTGCCAACAACCCGAACGGTGGCTATAAGTTCACGTTCAACTGGACGGATGCTGAAAACGTACCGTTTAACGATCTGAGCAAGTTCGCCTATTTCTTCTTCGACAAGTGCAATCTTGGCAAGATGATAAGCAAGTACATTGTGTTGCATGAGGGCGATAAGTGTTTGATGGTGTTGCGTCCCTATCAGTTCTATGCTGTGGAGCAGATACTCGACCGGGTGCAGAATACCAACAAGAACGGCTACATCTGGCATACTACAGGAGCAGGAAAGACTCTCACCTCGTTCAAGGCGGCTCAACTTGTCAGCGAGATCGACGGTATCGATAAGGTGATGTTTGTCGTTGACCGCCACGACCTCGATAC
>JAFPED010000034.1 GCA_017423565.1 Prevotella sp.
CCTTCCCCATGTCCATTCCCATTACCATAAGAATCAGCCAATCCCAAGGTATGCCCAATTTCGTGAGCAAGTGTAGTCGCTGATCTGTCATTAAGTCTAACAAGTCCCCCACTTGCAACTCCCATGAATGAACCAGCAGATGCTTGTGATATAACAGCAGCTATTGCTATCCCATAGCCAGTGGCTCCTTCTGCCCTATCGGTTGTTATTGCAGGTAATCCATTTTGTACCGCAATACCAATGGATTGCTTGGATTTAAATAATTGGGGATTGTCCGTTTCAACACCTATAACATTAAATTTAAATGAAATATGCTCTCCATTTGAATTTACTGCATCAGAATACGTTTCATTTAATTGTCTTTGAACAGTCTTTATTCTTTGGTTATTTCTTTTTTCAATTCTGTTATTTATCTTTGTTATTCTTTGAACTGTTTTATTATCTGCATCACTGGGTATGTCTTGTTTCTTTTCTAATAAAACAACTATATTTGACTCAATAACTTTATTACCATTTTCATCAAAATATTTTATACCCTCCTTCCCTGTAGGATCCACAAACTTAACTGGATTATTCCCGCAATAGTTATACGGACTCAGATGATAATACTTCTCTGCCAGCGGATCCATTGTCGGCCATGATCCAATAGCAGCATCATAGTGGCGGGCACCGTAGTCGTACCAGTCCAAACCATGCATGCGGTCAAGTTCCTTGCCGTTGTATTTGTAACGTTGGACGTCACCACCTGTGCTTTCGCCCATCAGACCACC
Organism: Prevotella sp.; assembly: GCA_017423565.1. GTDB lineage: Bacteria > Bacteroidota > Bacteroidia > Bacteroidales > Bacteroidaceae > Prevotella. The sequence goes on from JAFPED010000034.1 coordinate 771, forward strand.
ATACGGGTAGTAGTGGTTCACCTGCTGATATGTCGAAGTCTGCATATACATGGGCAATCGGTTTTGGTCAGTTATTGATATTCGGGGGCAAAGATAAGGAATACTTCCGACACTTGCAAGCTTTTTCCTCGCTAATTGTACACCGACTTTTCTTCCGATTGATTATCAATGGGTTACTGTGCAAAGAAATTTTGCCTTCAGACTCTCATCACTGTTACTTCTCGCTGTAGAGTACCTGTAGCAATGTTTGTCCAACAGCCTGAAGTGTGGCACGGTCGAGATGTTCCATGTCGTCAGTAACGGTATGCCATGTTGGTCCGAAAGAACTCTGCTGGCATTCAGGATAGTAAGCAATGATATCGATGCACGGCACTTGTGCTACCTGATTGACAGGGATGTGGTCGTCGGTGATTGCACCTCCCAAGTCATTAGGGAACATGCTACCGTAGCCAGCAGTCTTGGCAGCACGCCATACCTTATCGACAATGCCAGAGGCATATTGTACGGACATTTGTTCCTGGAAGAAACGTGCACCCTGTCCTCCAACCATATCAAGCAGGATGCCATATCTGTAATGAGCAGGTGGTGTATTGAGTGCTACACGTTGTGCGAAGTCGGCAGCCCAATGCTGTGCTCCCAGAGCCCATGAGTTTCCCATGTCGGGTGCTGTGCTCCACTGTGGAATGCCCCAGTCTTCGGCATCGAAACAAATGAAATCAACATCGACCTTCAGGCTGTCGTGTTGCTGAATGAGACGAGCCAGTTCCAACATAACACCCACGCCACTGGCACCATCGTTAGCCGCTAATACTGGTTTGTGCCAATTAGTGGAGTCAGGGTCGTTGTCAGCCCATGGCCTGCTGTCCCAGTGTGCACAGATAAGAATGGCATCACGTTTGGCTGGTCCTACGTCAGCCTTTGTCCTTGCAATGATATTGGTGGCATGAAGGATGGTGCCGTCATATCCTCGGACATCAGCTTTCTGCAGCTCAACGTCACAACCGAACTGCTGGAACTTCTGTTGAATCCATGCCGCACACTGCTCATGTGCTTCGCTATTCATGGTACGAGGTCCGAAGTCACACTGTGCCTGGCAATAGGCGAAAGCCGAATCGGCAACAAACTGTATGGATACAGGTGACTGTTCGTCTTCCTGTATGTTTTTACTGGTGCTCTTACAACTGGAGAGTGTAAGGAGCATTGCTGAGATACAAATCAGGTATTTCATGTTGATTGGAGCTTTGAGGTTTGAGATTTGAGGTTTAAGTATTTTGCTGAACCTGGGTCATGACACGCAGGAAGTTGCCTCCCCATATTTTCTGAATATCACTCTCACTGTAGTGCCGCAGCAATAAGTGACGAGTGAAATTGATCATTTCAGAGGAATCAGCCAAGCCACGTATGCCGCCATCTCCATCGAAATCGGTTCCTAAGCCCACATGGTCGATACCCATCACCTGTATGGCATGCTCAAGATGACGAAGCGCATCAAGTATGGTGGCTTCACCTTCCTTACGCAGGAACCCCGGATAGAGCGTTACCTGCATGACGCCACCATGACTGGCCAAGGCACGCATCTGCTGGTCAGTAAGGTTTCGTGGATGGTCGCACAACGCCCTGCAACTACTGTGTGAACATACAATGGGTTGTTCGCTGATGTCTAAGGCATCATAGAAGCTCTTTTCGCCTGCATGGCTCATATCGACCATGATACCCAGTCTGTTCATCTCACGGATGACCTGTTCACCAAACAGCGAGACGCCACCATGAGTATTACACCCCTTAGCAGAGTCGCAAATATCGTTGTCGCCATTATGGCAGAGCGTCATATAGACAATGCCTCGCTGTGCGAAGTGTCGCAATGTCTGTAGGTTACCGTTCAGTGCCAGTCCGTTCTCTATGCCGAGCATGATGGACTTCCTACCCTTACGCTTATCCTCATAGAGGTCGCTGGGGCGACGTGCAATGCTGAGATAGTCGTTATGATTAGCCACTATCTCTTCTATCTTGTCGAAAATCAGGTCGGCATAGGCCGTTGGCCCGTTGACGGGGAAAGCCACTTGTGATGAGAAGGTCTCACCAATCTTCGGTTGTGGCAGATAGGCAACCATGATGACAGCATCCTGACGACCTTCGGTCATCTTATGAAGATCTACAAGAATCTTGGGGTCTCGGCTGCCGAAGTCGATGCCTTCTGGGAAGAACATCGGTGTGTCACAATGGGTGTCGAGTGTCAGCATGCGCTGGTGGAGCCTGCAGGTTTCCCTGTAATGTGCTGCCTGTTTGACAAGCCATTGGAACAAAGGCAGCCCATCAGCCAGGCACTCCGGATGCCACTGCACACCCATGATACTCTTGAACTCACGACTCTCCATCGCCTCAACGATGTCATCAGCCGAGCGTGCCGTCACACGGAAGCGTTCACCAGGATTATCGACTGCTTGATGATGGAAGGAGTTGACGCACAGGCGTTGGTCACCATCCTTCAAGCCATAGATGCTGGCAAGAATGGAATCAGGCTCTACTCCGACATAATGGGTAGGCTCATCGCGACGTGCTGTCTGCGAGTGCTTGACCGACGTGGCACCAATGTCTTGTGCCACATGTCCTCCTAATGCCATGGCTAAGGTCTGTATGCCACGACAGATGCCGAGCATAGGAATCTGCCGGTTATACGCCAGTCGGGTGATGAGCAGCTCTGGCAAGTCACGTTCGCTATTGATACCTCCTAAACGTGGTGAGGGGTCCTCGCCTGCATAGAGTGGATTATAGTCAGCCCCCCCACTGAGTAGCAAGCCGTCCAGATGGTCTAACGTATTGATAACAGCATCGGTATCAGCCACTGGAGGAATGATGACTGGTATGCCTCCAGCCTTGAGCACCGACTTGTAATATCCTTCGCCCAGTTTACAGTCAGGCGAATCGTAGTTACCTGTAATTCCTATTATAGGTTTGTAGTTTGCTTCAGGGAAGCGGGCATAGACTTCATTGAGCCTTGCCTGCCAGTTAAAAGAATTGTTCATTGGTACGCTTACTCGTTAGTCAACCTGTACAGGAATCTCTCGTTTGATGCTTTGCTCTAACGAGATAAGGGTCTCTGTTGCCACAACGCCAGGAATGTCCTGCAGCTGTCCGTTGAGCAGATGCATGAGCTGCTCGTTGTCACGAGCATAGAGTTTAACGAGCATGGTGTAAGGACCGGTAGTAAAGTGACACTCCACAATTTCCGGAATGTTCTGTAGTCGCTCTACTACATTTTTATACATGCTACCTCTCTCGAGCGTGATGCCAACATAAGTACATGTGGTATATCCAAGACTCTTAGGATTCACATCGAATCCGCTACCCATGATGACATCACCCTCGATGAGGTGCTGTACGCGTTGGTGGATGGCAGCGCGTGACACATTACACTCGGCTGCTACATCCTTGAAGGGGATACGTGCATTCTTTGACAGGATGCTAAGTATCTTTTTGTCAAGATTATCAATTTTATCCATTGCTTGTAATGATTTATGCAAGCAAAAGTAAACAAAATTGACGAAACGAGCAACATTTTGCAACGAAAAATGCTATTTCCTATGCAGAAATTTACTTACGCTTCTTTTTCTTGGCCTTTTTAACGGGGTTTTTCTTCACTGCAGCATTATTTGTTGGTGCTGGTGCAGCAGTGGGAGTACGTCCCTCAATCTCAACCAGCTCCACGTCGAAGACGAGTGCCGAGAAGGGTTTGATTTGTCCCTGTTCCTGTTCGCCATAAGCCAACTCGTAAGGAATATACAGTGTCCACTTACTTCCTACAGGCATCAGGCTGAGCGCTTCTGTCCAACCCTTGATGACCTGATTCAGTCGCAAGGAGACAGGAGCATCACCATGACGTGACGAGCTGTCGAAGACAGTGCCGTCGATGAGTCGTCCTTCATACTTTACCTTTACGGTCTCTGTAGGCTTAGGAATGTCACCTGTACCGGCAGTCAGTATTTTGTACTGCAGTCCACTGGGCAGCACCTTAACGGTTGTATCTTTGGCATTCTCTGCCAGGAAGGCACGTCCTGCCTCACGGTTCGGTCCATAGAGCTTCTCGTTTTTCAGCTCAATGTCTTCTGCCAGTGTAGCCTGGAAGAATGCTCCAGCGCCATCGATGGTCTTAAAGACGGTAGTGTCATTATGCAGTGCATCGATGAATCCTCTGTAGAACATTTCCGTGTCGATGACATCCTGCGTACCCTGAAAACGGTTCTGCACGTCAGGAAGCATGCGGTTGTTCACCTGTGCAGCAATGTCCAGTCCGGCAGCATAAGCCTTGAATGTCTCGTCGCTGGTATTTGCCAAGTATTCACGGAAGCCACGTATGAAGTCTTCCATCTTTGTTGTGTCAACACCTGCTTGTCTTGTCAGATAAGGAATAAGACCTATGGTGTAGTTCATACCGGCAGCATAACTGACAGAGTCGCTACGTGTAGTAACAGGCTTAACGACAACGGCAGGTGTCTCCTCCGGCTTCACCTTCTTTTTCTTTTTGCTCTGTGCACTTACAGAGTTAAAAGAGGCACTCATTACGAGAATGAGTGCCAGCAGATACAACGTATGTTTCATTATTTCTTAATTTCGAGCAGTTGGATCTTGAAAATAAGAGCAGAGAAAGGCTTGATTTGTCCAGCCTCACGCTCACCGTAAGCCAGCTCCTGAGGAATATAAACTTCCCACTCAGAACCAACAGGCATGCGAGTCAGAGCCTCAGTGAAGCCCTTGATGACGCGGTTAGCATACATCTCAGCGGGTTCGCCACGCTGCATAGAGCTATCGAATACGGTACCGTCGATCAGACGACCTTCATAGTGCAGCTTAACCAGTGAAGAGTCAGCAGGAATAGCACCTGTACCTTCCTTGATAACCTTATACTGCAGTCCGCTGGGCAATACCTTTACGCCTTCCTTCTTAGCATTAGCAGCAAGGAATTCCTCACCGGCCTTCTTGTTAGGACCATAAGTCTTCTCCATCTGGCGAGACTTGATTTCCTGCATCTTAGAAGTAGCCAGTTCCTGAGCCTGCTCCAGTGTCATCAGGCCCTGCTTGCCAGTAGTAGCGGTAATGAAACCAGCCATGAAGTTCTTCAGTGAAACAGTCTGAGTAGAATCCTCACCAAAGAGCTGACGGTTGATGGCTTTCAGCATCTGGTTGCTGATTTGCTGTCCAATCTGGATACCTGCATAGTAAGCAACCTTCTTCTTGTCGTCACCAGCATTGGCACCTTCGTTCATACCTTTTACAAACTCATCGATGTAAGCAGTGTCAACGCCAAGTGAGCCAACGAGGTATTCCTTCAGACCCTGAGTCTGAGACATACCCAGTGCATAGCTGACAGTGTCGATGTCGTTCTTCAAATCTGCTTTTGGAGTAGAATTGCCACACGAAGACAGTGCAACGGTGGCGATAGCCATAGCGGCTACGAATGTTAACTTTTTCATTTGATTATAAGTATATAAATGTTTATGTTTTTATTACATTACTTGTATCAGCTCTACATCGAAGATGAGTGCTGCATAGGGAGGAATAGATGCGCCGGCACCTCCTTCGCCGTAAGCCAGGCGATAAGGAATGAAGAAACGGTACTTTGCGCCTTCCTGCATGAGCTGCAGACCTTCTGTCCATCCTGCAATAACCTGCTGAAGACCAAAGACGGCAGGCTCACCACGCTGGATGCTGGAGTCGAAGACAGTGCCGTCGATGAGGAATCCCTCGTAATGGCACTTCACCTGGTCCTTAGCCGTAGGCTTCTTGCCGTTACCTTCCTGTAGCACCTGATACTGCAATCCGCTGGGCAGTGTTACCACACCCTCTTTCTTGGCATTCTCTGCCAGATATTTCTCACCGGCCTCTTTGTGTACCTTGCCGGCTGCTGCACGTTCTTTGTTCAGTTTTTCCTCTTGTTTTGCAAAATAATCCTGCACAATCTGCTGGGCATCACGATGCGACACCTTCAGCTCATTACCTGCCAACACGTCCTTGATAGCGGTGGCAAAGTCATCAATGTTCAGTTCCTGAGCACCCATCTGCAACAGCTGATGTCCGATGCCAAGACCTAAAGCATAGCTTACTCGATCCATGTTTTCTTTCTCTATTATTAATAATGTATGTTTTATAAAACGGCGCAAAGGTACTGTAAATTGAGCGAACTACAAAATAAATTAGCATTTATTTCATAAAAAGCATGGCGAAAGTCTTGCATTTCATCGGTTTTTTTTGTATCTTTGCAGTTGGGATGTTATGTTATCTCCATAACACACAGTACAGAGAAAACTTGCTATTGAAGGGATTATCACGGGCGCGAAATGATTTTATCACGGCCGTGATAATATTTTTTCACGCTCGCTAAACAACTTTTTCACGCCCGTGATAATCCCGTTGTAACTAACTCAAACTCCCAATCAATTATATTAAACTCCCTGACAACATAGCTTAAACGATCTGCCAACATAGCTTAAACGATCGAAAATGAAAAGAAAAACAAGTTTTC
>JAFPED010000035.1 GCA_017423565.1 Prevotella sp.
ACCTCATTCATTGCACCTCTGACTGTAACCTTTCCTGCTTTTGTAGGGTGCTTGAACTGGCGGTGGTCGCCTCTGGTGGTGTACAGGAACCATCCATCTTCTTCCAGCAGTTCGATGACCTCTCTTACTTTGTAGCGTCTCATTGTTGTATTGTTTGACGATACAAAGGTAGTAATAATAATACTATTTTCCAAATAAATAACAAAGAAGAGTAATATTTTTAATACTATTTATGAAAGACCATGAGCGGCTGTCTCAGTGGAGAGAAGGTGAGATGGTGGCATATCTGACGCCATCTCACCTGTAACACCTACACGACCACGAATCTCACGAATAAAACGAATAAGTTCTAACTACACTATCAGCTGGTAGTCGCTGTCACGCCACCGGTTGACGACGTCAAAGGTCTCGCGTTCCACTTCAAACATGTCGTCACCTTCTATCGTCACAACCTGACCTGTCACATCGTTTCGAATACGCATGACAGACTTCAAGTTCTCATCCATAAAAAACTCCAGTACCGTGAAATGATCGTGAATACCAGAAAGGAGACAATGGCTGAGCTCTCTTCTCTGAAACTTCATCGGCTTATACTCAGGTTCTGGCTTCAGCACCTCAAAGATTTTCACCAACACCCATCCTATGGCCATGACGACCCAGAATGCGAAAGCTCCTTCTGACAAATAATCAAACATAACTTCTTCCTTTCTTTTCTGCTACAAAATTACAAAAAATATTTCAATGATGCAAGCATATTCGCAGATCTTTCTTCGTATCTTAGCACACAGAAACAATATAATTATAGAACGATGTGCGGGTGTAGTGTAACGGCAGCACGCAAGACTTCGGGACCTGAATGTCAGCTTCCAATCTGATAGAAGGGGGCGACTCTTCTTGCCCGTTCCATCAGTCTTCCAATATTTATAAAAAAGGTAAAAGGTATTAATGATTATAGATTTTCTATAATAGAATTTGTATAATTGGGGAGTTTTGTTTACTTTTGCTCTGGACATTCTGGAAGATAAGAAGTAGTTTACAACTGTTATGAGTTATTTTGACGAATATTTCAAAGATATACATGCAGGAAACGGTTTTATACATTCCTGCCCGGAACTGATGGAGTGTGTCCAACGGACAGGTTTCCTGCCGTTGTTGGAGAGTGGCATACAGGGTTATTCTGCAGAAAGCCTGATGGCAGAGGAGTGTCGTTTCACCCAGTTTGATGATGGCAGTTGGGAATGGCCGTTGTGGCAGTGGAAAGGCTCTGTTGTAAGAGAGGGGAATTGTGTCTATGGCAAGTTCTTCGCAGGAAAGGCCGGCTTCATCAGCCGTGAGTGGTGGCCAGACTTCTTCAACTGGCGACGTAGCCAGCATCCTGCACCAGAAGAAGGCAGTATAGAGGATATTATTCTTTCCACCCTTCGTGAACATGGCAGCATGATAACCCGTGAGTTACGCGCTGCATGCGACTTCACGGGTAAGAACATGCGTTCTAAGTTTGATGCCTATGTAAGCCGCCTGCAGATGGCAACCTATATTGTGACAGAAGACTTTGTCTATCCTGTAGATAAACATGGAAGGGAGTATGGTTTCGGTTGGTCACTGCTTACCACCCCAGAGCGTTTGTTAGACTATGACACTTGCCAGTGCGACCGTACGCCAGAGCAATCCCATCAGCGCATGGTGGACCATTTGTCACGTTTATTGCCTACGGCAACGGAGAAACAAATCATGAGGTTAGTTAAATGACGAACAACTTCATTGCCATTGACTTTGAGACGGCCAATCAAGAGCCATCGAGTGTCTGCTCTGTTGGAGTGGTCATGGTACGTAACAGGCAAGTAGCCGATTCCTTCTATAGCCTGATACAGCCAGAGCCCAACTATTATAGTTATTGGTGTCAGCGGGTTCATGGACTGAGCTGTCAAGACACTGACGATGCTTCCGTATTCCCAAAAGTATGGGAGCAGCTGGAGGAACGTATTATGGATGTCTTCTTCTCCGACCAGCTGGCATTTGAAAACAGAAGAGACTTAATAGCCAATGTTCCTTTTGTTGCCCATAATGCCCGCTTCGATGAGGGATGTCTGAAAGCTGTATTTAAGGTTTATCAGATGGACTATCCAGACTATCGGTTTTACGATACGCTCACTGCCTCTCGCCGACAGTTTGGCCAGCGACTGCCCAACCATCAGCTCCAAACGGTAGCTGCTGCCTGTGGCTATGACCTCACACATCATCACCATGCCTTGGCAGATGCTGAGGCCTGCGCTGCTATCGCACTCTATCTCTTATAGCATCAAACCTTATTTCTTCAGGAAGTGGTGGACATAGCGAACAGGTTCTCCATCGGTCTTTAGTATGTCGGCAAAATCCTGTGGACGCCAGGTGACTGGACCTTTCATAAACTCAGGAATATTGTAACACTTCATGAACTGACGGTGGTAGTCGGGGTCGGCTGCTGGCAGTTCGAAAGGCTTGGTGGCATGACCGTCCTTGTCGATATGTGCAAAGAAGGGACGTGTGAAGTTTCCGTCGTCACGCCTGCTGCTAAAAACTACCCATCGCCCGTTGCTGGACCATGAGTGATAGCTCTCCGTGTCGGAAGAGTTGATTTCGTTGAGTGCCCGTGCCTGTCCTGTGGTAAGGTCGATCAGCCATAAGTCGGCATCACGGTGCCAGATATGGAACACACCATAACGTGCCATGGTAAACATGAGGAAGCGTCCGTCGGGTGAGACACGTGGCAGTGTGGCACTACGCCCACTGGCAGCAGCATCGAAGACAAGCTGTCGGGGGCCGAACTGTCTGCTCTCTGGGTCGAATGTCTTTTTATATATATTGTACTTCACATCGTATGCCCTGCTGATGACTTCGACGGCTTTGTCGTCGATGGAATCAGGGAAGACAAAATGAGCACTGCAGTAATAGAGCGTCTTGCCATCGGGTGCCCAGAAGGGGAATACCTCGAACTCATCTGGTGCGTTCTCGATGTTCATCACCTCGTTGTGTTCCAGGTCGTAGGCAATAAGGTCGCTTCCAGAGTCGAACACCTCTATTTTGTTTGGGTGAACAGTATGGAACGTCTGGTGGGTGTTGTTGGTGGAATAGACGATGAATGGCAGCCAAGGGTGCCATGTGGGATAGACGCCGGCGGAGAGGATGGAGTCATTCTTCATGTTGATTTTCCGTAGTTGTCCGTCATAGGCAATGACTGTTCCTCCCTCGTGTTGACGAGCATGAAACTGCATGCGCTGTGGGTTGTACTGCTGGTAGTTGTGGCAGTTGATGCACTGTCCAGCTTTCTCAGTACTTCCAAGCATGTTGTCGTAAATGACCGTCTCGTCATAGTTCTCTAAGCAACGTTGGTTAATGGTAAGTTCCTCGTAGGTAACATAGGAGGGTGATATGAGCCTGTAACTGATGTAACTGTCGATGGAATCGGGAGAAATAGCAATGCTGAAGGG